>NZ_JBOBRE010000016.1:0-154771 GCF_050586525.1 Massilia sp. BKSP1R2A-1
TAAAAAACCGGCCATGTGGCCGGTTTTCGGGAGGTCTGGAGAGGCAAAGTTTCCAGCCTTACACCTGCATGTTCATGATGTCGTGATAGGCTGCTACCAGTTTGTTGCGTACTTGCACCGTTCCCTGGAAAGCGATGCTGGATTTCTGCATCGCGATCATCGTGTCCGACAAACTCACGGTATCATCCCCCATCGCAAAACGCTTGCCCAGTTCTTCTGCGGTTTTCTGGGTATTGCTGACCTGTTGCAGCGAGGTCTTCAGCGCGTCCGCGAAGTCGAGCTTGGCGACACCGCCCTGGGGCGCAATGCCACCCAGGCCGGCAGGCGCAACGGGGCTCGCGGCCGGCTTGGTCGCCGCCGACTTGAGTTGCTCCATCATCGCCTGGATGCGGCTGCTGTCGATACCGCCGATTCCACCAATACTCATCGTTTTCTCCTGCTTGTCGAACGCACGTCGTATTTCGCTTGTTCTATATCGCTTCTTTCAGGCTGTCAGAATACCAGTCCCCCGACAACTTCCTCGCTCGAAGAAGAGGGGAAACTCCCCCCTGTTTCAGGGTTTGAATGTTGCCCTACGGCTTCATAATCCTGCTTAACCCGTAATTACTCCCTCCATCCTGGAACCATCCGACCACCATGGCAGCAGTTGCTGAAGAATTGATCGACACCCCGGCGCCCGAACAGACGGGCCCGCAGGGCTTTTTCCAGACCACCATGGGCAAGCGCGTCGCGCTGGGCGGCGGCATCGCCCTCGTCGTCGCCATCATGGTCGCGCTCTGGATGTGGAGCCAGGCGCCGGAATACCGTGTGCTGTTCTCCAACTACAGCGACCGCGACGGTGGCGCGATCACCGCCTCGCTCGACCAGATGGGGGTCAAGTACAAGTTCTCGGAAGGCGGCACCGCCATCCTGGTGCCCGCCGAGCAGATCCACGACCTGCGCCTGAAGCTGGCCGCGCAAGGCCTGCCGAAAGGCGGCAACGTCGGCTTCGAGCTGCTGGAAAACCAGAAGCTGGGCACCTCCCAGTTCATCGAACAGGTCAACTACCAGCGCTCGCTCGAAGGCGAGCTGGCGCGCTCGATCCAGTCGCTGGGCCCGGTCAGCGCGGCGCGCGTGCACCTGGCCATGCCCAAGCCCTCGGTCTTCGTGCGCGAACAGCAGAAGCCCACCGCCTCCGTGGTCCTGAACCTGCAGGCCGGCCGCGCCCTCGATCCGGGCCAGGTCAGCGCCATCGTCCACCTGGTCGCTTCCAGCGTGCCGGAACTGACCATCGGCAACGTCACCGTCGTCGACCAGAACGGCAACCTGCTGTCCGACACCTCGAACAAGACCCCGGGCGCCAAGCAGCTCGACCCGACCCAGCTGAAGTACGTCGACCAGGTCCAGGCCAACATCATCAAGCAGGTCGAATCGATCATCGCCCCGCTGGTCGGCAAGGAAAACGTGCGCGCCGAAGCGACCGCCGAGATCGACTTCGCCCAGGTCGACACCGCCGCCGAGATGTACAAGCCGAATTCGCCGCCGGAGCCGCAGGCGATCCGCAGCCAGCAAACCTCGGAATCGACCCAGCCGGGCGCCGGCGCCTCGGGCATCCCGGGCGCGCTGTCGAACCAGCCGCCGGGCGTGGCCACCGCTCCGATCGACGGCCAAGCGCCAGCGGCCCCTGCCCCGGCCGCCGGCCCGACCCGCAAGGACGCGACCACCAACTTCGAAGTCGACAAGACCATCCGCTACGAACAGCGCCAGATGGGCGGCATCAAGCGCCTGACCGTGGGCGTGGTGGTGAACTACCGCCGCAGCGTCGATCCGAACACCGGCAAGGTCACCGTCAAGCCGCTCACCGCCGCCGAAGTCGCCCAGATCAATGAACTGGTCAAGCAGGCGATGGGCTATTCGCAGCAGCGCGGCGACACCCTGAACGTGACCAATGCCCCGTTCAACGGCGTCGACAAGCCGGACGAGACCCCGGCAGAACCGGACTGGTGGCGCGACCCGGCCAACCTGCCGCTGGCCAAGGAAATCGGCAAGTACCTGCTGCTGTTCGCGGTGCTGGCCTTCCTCTACTACCGCATCCTACTGCCGCTGATGCGCCCGGCGATCAAGAAGTTCGACGAGGTCACCGCGCTGCCGCCGGAACCGGAACCGGAAGTGGAAGAAGAGATCGACGAAGAAATCGCGGCCGAGCTCGCCGAGGAAGAACTGGAAGAACAGGAAGTCGAACGCAGGAACCAGGGCTACCGGAAGAACCTGGAAATGGCGCAGGAGCTGGCCCGCCAGGATCCGCGTATCGTTGCTAACGTTGTGAAAGCATGGTTGGGATCAAATGAGTGACAAGGACAAGGAAGGCGTACAGCAGGCAGCGATCCTGATGCTGGCCCTGGGCGAGGCCGAAGCGGCCGAAGTGATGCGGTTCCTGGGCCCGCGTGAAGTGCTCAAGCTGGGCGGCGCGATGGCGCAGATGAAGGCGGTGCAGCACGGCGAAGTGGTCAAGGTGCTGGAAGCCTTCGTGGAAGAGACCAACCTGCATTCGACCGTGGGCCTGGATTCGGACGAGTACATCCGCCAGGTGCTGACCAAGGCGCTGGGCGACGACAAGGCCGCCGTGCTGCTCAACCGCATCCTGGGCGGCAAGGACGCCTCCGGCATCGAGAGCCTGAAGTGGATGGACTCGCCGTCGGTGGCGGAACTGATCCGCAACGAGCACCCGCAGATCATCGCCACCATCCTGGTCCACCTCGAGCGCGACCAGGCCTGCGAGATCCTGGCCAACTTCACCGAGCGCCTGCGCAACGACGTGGTGCTGCGTATCGCCACGCTGGACGGCGTGCAGCCGGCCGCACTGCGCGAGCTGAACGACGTGCTGACCAAGCTCCTGTCGGGCAACGAGAACATCAAGAAATCGTCGCTGGGCGGCGTGCGCACCGCGGCCGAGATCCTGAACTTCATGAGCGGCGAGCAGGAATCGGCCGTCATGGACAACATCAAGAACTACGACAACGACATGGCGCAGAAGATCATGGACGAGATGTTCGTGTTCGACAACATCATCGACATCGACGACCGCGGCATCCAGCTGCTGCTGCGCGAAGTCCAGTCCGAGATGCTGATCATCGCGCTGAAAGGCGCCTCGCAAGACCTGCGCGAGAAGATCTTCAAGAATATGTCGCAGCGTGCCAGCGAAATGATGCGCGAAGACCTGGAATCGAAGGGTCCGGTGCGCCTGTCGGAAGTGGAATCCCAGCAGAAGCAGATCCTGCAGATCGTGCGCCGCCTGGCGGACGAGGGCCAGATCGTGCTGGGCGGTAAAGGCGAGGACTCGTTCGTCTGATGATCTCGAAGGAACAGCAAAGCGCTTACCAGCGCTGGGAAATGACCTCGTTCGGCGACGAGCGCCCGAGTACGCTCGCGCGCCGCGCCGCGGCGGCGCCCGCCCCCGCCGCGCAGCCGGAGCCGATCGAAATCGTGCCGCACGTGGCCCTGCCTACCGCGGAAGAGCTCGAAGCGATCCGCGAGCAGGCGCGCGCCGAGGGGTATGCCGAAGGCCTGGCGGAAGGGCGCGCCGAAGGCCACGCCCAGGGCTATGCCGAAGGCGCCGCGCAAGGGCAGCAGGAAGCCAGCGCCGAACTCGAGCACCTGCGCGCCATCGCCGCGACCTTCAGCGACGCGGTGGTGCAGGCCGACGAGACCATCGCCCACGACGTGCTGGAACTGGCCCTGCGCCTGGCGCGCGGCATGGTGCGCACGGCCTTCGACGTGCGTCCGGAACTGATCCTGCCGGTGGTGCAGGAAGCGATCGGCTACCTGCCGGTGCTGGCCCAGCCGGCAGTGCTGACCCTGAACCCGCAGGACGCCGGGATCGTGCGCGACGCCATGGGCCAGGAACTCATCAAGGGCGGCTGGCGTATCGCCGAAGATGCCGCGATGGCGCGCGGCGGCTGCAAGGTCGATACCGCCTCGAACCAGATCGATGCCCAGGCTGCGGCGCGCTGGCAGCGCCTGACCCATTCGCTGGGCCAGAATATCGAGTGGCTCGGTAACTGATCCCGTAGCGCGGACGGCGAAGCCGTCCACCCTACGAGAAGCAGGGTAATTCCACCGCTTTTCCCTCCTTGCCTGATCCTGCCCTTCGGCAATAATGGCGATGCTTCCCACTCCGGATCCCGCCACCCCAATGTCCACCGCTACTCCCGACCGCCACACCGCCCGCTGGAAATCCTTCATCAAGGACTGCGACGCCCTGGTCGGCTTCGCCGAGCCGATGCAGGTCTCGGGCCGGGTCACGCGCGTGGCCGGCCTGGTGATGGAGTGCGTGGGCCTGAAACTGGCCGTCGGCAGCGCCTGCACCATTCCCGTCGCCAACGGCTTGAGGATCGAGGCCGAGGTGGTCGGCTTCGAGGGCGAGCGCCTGTTCCTGATGCCGCAGAGCGACGTCGAGGGCGTGGTGCCCGGCTCGCGCGTGTTCCCGGTCGAATCGGCCCTGCCGAAGCCGGGCACCGTGCCCCACCCGCGCCGCCGTCCGAGCGACCGCGCGCGCCACCTGCCGGTCGGCATGCAGCTGCTGGGCCGGGTGGTCGACGGCGCCGGCCGCCCGCTGGACGGCAAGGGACCGCTGAGCAACGACGAGGTCGGCCCGCTGAATGCCCGCCCCATCAACCCGCTCGACCGCGCGCCGATCTCGGAAACCCTGGACGTGGGCGTGCGCGCCATCAATGCCATGCTGACCGTGGGCCGCGGTCAGCGCCTGGGCCTGTTCGCGGGTACCGGCGTCGGTAAATCGGTGCTGCTGGGGATGATCGCGCGCTATACGACGGCCGACGTGATCGTGGTCGGCCTGATCGGCGAACGCGGCCGGGAAGTAAAAGAATTCATCGAGCAAATCCTGGGGCCGGAAGGCCGCGCGCGCTCGGCCGTGGTGGCCGCGCCGGCCGACGCCCCGCCCCTGATGCGCCTGCAGGGCGCGGCCTATGCCACCGCCATCGCCGAACACTTCCGCGAGCAGGGCAAGAACGTTCTCCTGATCATGGATTCGCTGACCCGTTACGCCATGGCCCAGCGCGAGATCGCCCTCGCCATCGGCGAGCCGCCCGCGACCAAGGGTTATCCACCCTCTGTTTTTGCAAAACTTCCGGTGCTGGTCGAGCGCGCAGGCAACGGCGTCGAGGGTGGCGGTTCGATCACCGCCTTCTATACCGTGCTGTCCGAGGGCGACGATCAACAAGACCCGATCGCCGATGCGGCGCGCGGTATCCTGGACGGCCACATCGTGCTGAACCGCCACCTGGCCGAGGCCGGCCACTATCCGGCGATCGACATCGAACAGTCGATCTCGCGCGCCATGCACGGCATCACCACCCACGAGCACCAGCTGGCGGCGCGCAAGCTGAAGCAGCTGTATTCGCGCTACCAGCGCTCGCGCGACCTGATCAACGTCGGCGCCTACGCCGCCGGCAGCGACCCGGTGCTCGACCAGGCCATCGCCAAGCACGAGCAGATCGAGAATTTCCTGTGCCAGGAAATCCACGACAACGCGGGCATGCTGGAGAGCTTGGGGCAATTGACCTCTCTATTCCAAGGTTAAAAAATGCCAGGCGGAACTATACTGTGTTCCTTTAGTGTGAATACGTATGGCCAAGACTTCCGCCTTAGAGACCCTGATCGACCTCGCGCAGCGCGATTCGGATGCCATCGCCAAGCGCCTGGGCGCGGCCCTGAAGGCGGTGGAAGAGGCCGAGCAGAAGCTGGTGATGCTGGATGGCTACCGCGACGAGTACGTGCGCAAGCTGGACGCGGCGCAGATGAACGGCATCACGCCGTTTGCTTACCAGAATTTCATTGCCTTCATCGGCAAGCTGGACAACGCGATCATCGGCCAGCGCGAGGTGATCAAGCATGCGAAGTACAAGGCGGAGGTGGAAAAGAAGGCGTGGCAGGAAAGCGAGCGCAAGCGCCTGTCCTACCGCACCCTGAACGAACGCGCTGCTGCGGAAGCGCTCGCGATCGAGAACAAGCGCGACCAGAAACTGATGGACGACCACGCGGCCCGTGGCGCCCGCTACAAGCAGAATTGAACGATCCGGGCCGAACCGAGGCAGAACAACCATGACGATGCAGACGACACCCCTTCCGTTCCAGGTCTCCGGCGGCAACGCACTCGGCCAGCCGCAGCGCAATGCGGCCGCCGGCGTGCAGGCGCCCGAATCGAACTTCGGCGCCACGCTCTCGCGCGAGATCGCCCAGCGCCAGGCGGCGCCAGGCGTGAACGCCGCGCCCGCCCCCGGCAACCAGGCCAGCCGTCCGGCCCAGGGCGCCCAGTCCAAGCCGACGGCCGCCGACAAGCCGGCCGCCCAGGGTCCGAAGGCCGCCGCGCGCGAGCCGGCGAAACAGAACGAGGCCGCCGATGCCCCGGCAACGGCGCAGGCGGGCGCAGCGCCGGCCGAATCGGCCGATGGCGCCCAGGAAGCCGCCGCAGCAGCGGAATCGGCCAGCGCCGCCGCCGCCGCCGCGAGCAACCCGGTCACCGACATGCTGGCCTTCATGGCCAGCCTGACGCAGCCGGCCCAGGCCGCGCCGGCCGCCACCGCCGCAACCGCCGCCACCGCCGCCACCGAGGCGCCCCTGGCCGCCGCCGGCGGGGCCGAGTTGCAGCTTGCCGCCCTCCAGTCCGCCTTTGCCAAGCTCGACGGCGCCGACACTGCCGCCACCGATCCCGGCCTGGCGAGCGCTGCCGAAGGCGAGGCCGACACCGGCTTTGCCCTGAGCGCGGGCGTCCAGCCTGCCGCCGACGAAACCGCCGACCTGCGTACGCTCCAGCAAAGCGCCCAGAACGCCGTCCAGGCCGATCCGGGCAAGCTGCAGGGCCAGGCGCGCGAGGCCGTTGCCCAGGCCGCCGCGCCAAGCGAGGCCGCACCGGCCCCGGCAACCGTCCAGCTGCAGGCCCAGGCCGCCAAGCTGGATGCACTGAACCCGGCCGCCGCGCCTTCCGACCGCATTCCTGCACGCGTCGGCACCCAGGCCTGGGACAACCAGGTCAGCCAGCGCATCGTCTACATGGTCGGCAAGGAACAGGCCGCTACTTTGACCCTGAATCCGCCGGACCTCGGCCCGGTGCAGATCGTGCTGAACGTGAGCAACGACCAGGCCAGCGTGGCCTTCTCCTCCGGCCAGCCGGAGGTGCGCCAGGCCCTGGAAAACGCCCTGCCCCGCCTGCGTGAGATGATGGGCGAAAACGGCATTGCCCTGGGCAATGCGACCGTGGATGCGGGCGTGCCCGACCAGCGCCAGGCGCAGCAGGACGGCGAGCGCCGCGGCCGTGGCGGCAATGGCGCCGGTCCGGGTGTCGAGAATGGCAATGTCGCCGCGAACGACAACGTGCGCACGGTGACCCGCACCGTCGTCACGGGCGAGCGCGGCGCGGTCGATATCTTCGCCTGAGGCGCATGGATGGGCGGCACACAGCCGTCCCAATGTTTAAGCCGTCATCTCCCTGGTGCAACAATCGTGGGGATTGCCGACCGTTATTCCCTCTTTTCGGGGCATGGCGGTCTTCGGTCCCACACGATAATGCCATAATGACGGACACAATCTTTCAAGCAGTAAAAAGGTATTTTTGATGGCAACTGCAAAACCGAAAGCCGCCCCTGCAGCAGACGCAGCCGCAGCAGCCCCGGCCGGCTCCAAGAAAAAGCTGATCATCATCGTCGCCGCGGCCGTGCTGCTGCTGGGCGGCGGCGGCGGCGCGGCCTGGTTCTTCATGCACGGCGGCGACGCCGCGGCCGCGCACGAGGAACCGGCGAAGGAAAGCAAGAAGAAAAAGAAGAAGGATCCGGAAGCCAAGCCGGAATACGTGCCGGTCGAGGCCTTCACCGTCAACCTGCAGCCGGAGAACGGCGAGCAGTACCTGCAGGTGCAGTTCACCCTGCAGGTCGCGGGCGCCGAGCAGGCCACCCTCATCAAGGACAATATGGCGATCGTGCGCAACCGCGTGCTGCTGCTCCTGTCGAGCAAGAAGGCATCGGAGATCGCCACGCTCGAAGGCAAGCAGCAGCTCGCCGCCGAGATCCAGGCCGTGGTCACCGATCCTTTCGAGAAAGGTGGCGACGAACAGGAAGTCAGCGACGTACTCTTTACCTCGTTTATCATCCAATGATCCAATAATCGCGTGAACTGAAGCACCATGGCCGATAATTTCCTCTCCCAGGAAGAAGTCGATGCCCTCTTAAAGGGGGTCAACGGCGATCAGGACGACATTGCCGCGCCTGAAGACACCTCGGGGGTACGCACTTATAACCTGGCAACGCAGGAGCGGATCGTCCGCGGCCGCATGCCGACGCTCGAGATCATCAACGAGCGTTTCGCCAGGTATCTGCGGGTGGGCCTGTTCAACTTCCTGCGCCGCAGCGCCGAGGTCTCGGTCGGCTCGGTGCGGGTGTCCAAGTACAGCGAGTTCATCCGCAACCTGGTGGTGCCGACCAACCTCAACCTGATTCACATGAAGCCGCTGCGCGGCACGGCGCTGATGGTGTTCGACCCGGGCCTCGTGTTCCTGCTGGTCGACAACCTGTTCGGCGGCGACGGCCGCTTCCACACCCGCGTGGAAGGGCGCGACTTCACCCAGACCGAGCAGCGCATCATCATGCGCATCCTCGACATCGTGTTCGAGGCCTATGCGAAGTCCTGGGAACCGGTGTACCCGATCGAGTTCGAGTACATCCGTTCCGAGATGAACACGCAGTTCGCCAACATCGCGACCCCGAACGAGGTCGTGGTGTCCTGCACCTTCACCATCGAACTCGGTTCGGTGTCGGGCCAGATCCACTTCTGCATGCCCTACTCGATGATCGAGCCGATCCGCGACGCACTGACCTCGAGCATCCAGGGCGAGGCGCTGGAAGTCGACAAGCGCTGGGTGCGCCTGATGACCCAGCAGATCCAGGTGGCCGAGGTCGAGCTGGTGGCGGTGCTGGGCGAAGGCCGCGCCAACTTCGACGAGATCCTCAACATGAAGATCGGCGACGTCATCCCGATCACGGTGCCGGAAACCCTGCAGGCGACAGTGGACGGGGTGCCCGTGATGGACTGCAGCTACGGCGTCTTCAATGGCCAGTACGCCCTGAAGGTCGAGAAACTGCTGGCCAACAGCGACAGCTTCAATAAGTAACTGAGCAAATCATTTTGTGCCGGCGCCTCGCGCCGGCGAGTAACAGGAGAGCATCATGTCTGATACCCAGGACGATCAGGGCAGCCTCGACGACGATTGGGGCGCCGCGATTGCCGAGCAGGCCGCGGCCGAAGCGGCGGCGCTCGAGCGCCAGCAGCAGGCGGCGGCAGCGGCCCCGACCGCGGCCGTGTTCAAGGATTTCTCGAACAAGGGCGCGCGCAACGAGACCCCGAACGACATCGACTTCATCCTCGACATCCCGGTCCAGCTGACCGTGGAGCTGGGGCGCACCAAGATCGCGATCAAGAACCTGCTGCAGCTGGCCCAGGGCTCCGTGGTCGAGCTCGACGGCCTGGCCGGCGAGCCGATGGACGTGCTCGTCAACGGCTGCCTGATCGCGCAGGGCGAGGTCGTCGTCGTGAACGACAAGTTCGGCATCCGACTCACTGATATCATTACGCCATCGGAACGGATCAGAAAACTGAATAAATGACCTTAGGCAATCACGTAGGGTGGGCGGATCTTCCGCCCACGCGTTCAAATACACGGTGCACATCGGCGCATCGTCCATTTTCACGCTGGTTGAACGCGTGGGCGGCAAAGCCGCCCACCCTACGGATTGCGGCGGCGGTCCTGCTGCTGCCTCTCGTCGCCTGCGCCGCGCCGGTGACGGCCGAGCAGACGGCGCCCGCTCAGCAGCAGGCCGTGCAGCCGGCACCTGCACCCACCGCCACGGCGCCGATCCCGGTCCCGGCCCCCGCTTCCCAGGAAACCCAGCCGCTGCCACGCGGCGCCACCACCGCCGGCCGTCCGGCCACCCCGGCGCGCCCTGCCCCGTCCGGCCCGGTCTCGACGCCGGTCCAGGTAAGCGGCCCGGCCGACCCCGCCAACGTGCCGGCCACCGCCCCCGCGCTCGAACCCGCCCCCGTGCAGCGTCCGCCCCAGGTCGTGATGCCGGCGTCCAGCGCGCCGAGCACCGGCGGCCTGCTGCAGACCATCCTGGCCCTGGTGCTGGTGCTCGGCATCCTGCTGGGCCTGGCGTGGTTCCTGAAGCGCTTCGGTCCGCGCGGCATGATGGGCGGCGCCAACGTCAAGCTGGTTGGCGCGCTCAATATCGGCGGGCGCGAGCGTATCATGGTGGTGGAGGTCGGCGACCAGTGGATCGTCGTCGGCGCCTCGCCGGGACGGGTGAACGCCCTGGCCACGATGCCGCGCCAGGAAGGCGCGCAGGAGCATGCCCAGCTCGCCGGGCATGCGGCGCCGGCAGCCAGCTTTGGCGACTGGCTCAAGAAAACGATAGACAAACGTAATGCGAACTAAACGATTCCTGCTGGGCGCGGGACTGGCTGCCCTGGGCTTGCTGCCGCTGCTGGCCCTCGCGCAACCCGGCATTCCGGCCTTCACTACCAGCCCGGCCCCGGGCGGCGGCACGGCCTACTCGCTGCCGGTCCAGACCCTGATCCTGCTGACGGCGCTGACCTTCCTGCCGGCGGCGCTCCTGATGATGACGGCGTTCACCCGCATCATCATCGTGCTGTCCCTGCTGCGCCAGGCCATCGGCACCCAGACCGCGCCGCCCAACCAGGTGATGGTGGGCCTGGCGCTGTTCCTGACCTTCTTCGTGATGGGGCCGACGTTCGACCGCATCTACACCGAGGCCTACCTCCCCTTGCAGGAAAACAGGATGCAGATGGGCCAGGCGCTCGAGCGCGGGGTGGTGCCGCTGAAGGAATTCATGATCAAGCAGACCCGCCAGTCCGATCTCGCCCTGTTCGTCAAGATCTCGCGCTCGCCGGCCCTGCAGGGCCCCGAGGACATCCCGCTGCGGGTGCTGATCCCGGCGTTCGTGACGAGCGAGCTGAAGACAGCCTTCCAGATCGGCTTCGCGATCTTCATCCCCTTCCTCATCATCGACATGGTGGTGGCCTCCGTGCTGATGGCGATGGGCATGATGATGATGTCGCCGGCGGTGATCTCGCTGCCCTTCAAGCTGATGCTCTTCGTGCTGGTCGATGGCTGGCAACTGCTGCTGGGCTCCCTGGCCCAGAGTTTCTATTAGAGGTGCGCGCATGACTCCCGAAACCGTCATGACGATGGGCCGCACGGCGATGGAAGTGACCCTGATGGTCTCCGCCCCGCTGCTGCTGGTGGCGCTCATCATCGGCCTGGTCATCAGCATCTTCCAGGCCGCCACCCAGATCAACGAAGCGACCCTGTCCTTCATTCCCAAGCTGGTCGGCATTTTCGTCGCCCTCGTGGTGGCCGGGCCCTGGATGCTGTCGACCATGCTCGACTACATGCGCCAGGTGTTCACCGGGATCCCCGGCATGATCGGCTGAAGGCGCCGCCCGCATGCTGAGCCTGACCACGGGCGAGATGAATGCCTGGATCGCGGGGCTGCTGTGGCCGCTCACGCGCATCCTCGGTCTGGTCGCCTCCGCCCCGCTGTTCGGCAATGCCGGCGTGCCGATGTCGATCAAGCTGGCGCTGGGCGTCATGCTCGCTTCCGTCATCGCCCCCACCGTTCCGGCCGTGCCGGCGCTCGACCCGACCGGCTGGGCGGGCCTCCTGATCCTGGTGAAGGAACTGCTGATCGGCGTGGCGATGGGTTTTGCGATGCGCATCGTGTTCGCCGCCATCGAATACGCGGGCGAGGTGGCCAGCATGACCATGGGCCTGGGCTTCGCCGTCTTCTTCGATCCGAGTTCCCGCGGCCGCTCTTCGGCGGTGAGCCAGTTCATGGCCCTGGTCGCGACCATGGCCTTCCTCGCCGTGAACGCCCACCTGGTCTTGCTGGCGGCGCTGGCGGAAAGCTTCGTCGCCCTGCCGATCTCCGAGACGCCCTTCTCCGGCAACGCGCCGCTGGAGCTGGCGCGCTGGGGCGCGAAGATCTTCACCAGCGGCCTGCAGCTGTCGCTGCCGATCGTCGCGGCCCTGCTCATCACCAACGTGGCGCTGGGCATCCTGACGCGCGCGGCGCCCCAGCTGAACATCTTCGGTATCGGCTTCCCGGTGACGCTGGGCGTGGGCTTCCTGACCCTGAGCCTGGCCATGCCCTACCTCGGCATGCCGATCGTGAAGCTGTTCAACGAGGGCATCGAGGCCGGCCGCGCGGTACCGCGCGCCGGGGCGGCGCGCCCGAGCCAGCCGGCGCCAGTCACCCCAGCCCAGCCGGCGCCGGGTTGAATGCACCCGGCGGCCCATCGCCGTCGCGAAAAAAGCACAAGCACACTATTTCTCCTCGATATGATTCCTATTGGAAACTATAGTTTCCAGAAAGCATGATATGCTGCGTTTTTTTCATCGAGCGCGACCATGTCAAGCACAGTCAACCAGCATTATCTCGAGAAAGTCATCGAGCTTGCCGAACAGATGCCGGTGGTGGCCACCGAGGACATCTATGATGCGCGCGGCAACAAACTGCTTGCCAAAGGGGCCAAGGTCTCGCGGGTCTTGCAGGAAAAACTCATCCTGCACAAGCTCACCAGGCCGATCGAGGCGTCCCTGCGCGTCAGCGGCGGCGTGGATGCAGGCGATGTGGTGAAGACCGCTGAACGCCTGCTGGCCGACAATCCGGCGCTGGCGGCCCTGCTGGCGGCCGCGCCGGCGACCGGCCCCTCGCCGGTCGCCATGTTGTCCCGCCTGCAGTTCGGCAACGCGACGACGATGATGCTGACCATCGCCGAGCGCGGCGGCGAGGAGGCGCTCGACCATGCCATCACGGTGGCGATCGTCGCGGCCTGTCTGGCCAAGTGCCTGGCGCTGACGCCCGAGCTCCAGCAGTCCTGCGTGCTGGCCGGCCTGCTGCACGACATCGGCGAGCTGTACGTCGACCCGGCTTACCTGGTGCCGGGCCGCCAGTTGCTGGCGCACGAATGGGCGCATCTCGTGGTCCATCCGCGCACCGGACAGATGCTGATCGAAGAACACGAGTCCTACGCGCCGGAAGTGGCGCGCGCGGTCGCCGAGCACCATGAACGCCTGGACGGCTCCGGCTACCCGCGGCGTCTGGCAGGCGCCCAGATCAGCCCCTGCGGCCAGGTGCTGGCGGCGGCGGAAGCGATCAGCGCCCTGATCCGGAGCGACAACGCGCTGGACCAGGCCGACATCTCCCTGAAGCTGATGACGGGCGAGCACGACCGCCGCATCGCCGGCGCGGTCTCGCGCGCCCGCCAGTCCCGGCGCGCGGAGAGCTATGACAGCTGGACGCGGGGCGCCAGGCCCGACGCCGACGACGGCCTCTACCGGACACTGGTCGACGCCGCGGCCGTCGCCCAAACGTTGGCCGGCAGTCACGGACTGAGCCCGTCCACGCGCGAGCTGATCGAGCGCATCGGCGCGCGCCTTGGCCTGCTCCAGCGGGCGGCCCTGAGCTCCGGCCTGAACATGGGCTTGCTTCCCGAAGGCGACGGCGGCTTCGACGGCCTGCTGCTGTTCGAGCATGCCATCGCCTCGCGCGAAATCCGCTGGCGGATGCGGGAACTCTCGCGTGAGATCGCGCTGGCCCCCTGCACGATCGGCGAACGCGCGCTGCTGTCGCCGCTGGGCGCCCTGCTCGATCCGGTTTCTCCGCCGGACGCCGCGCAGGCGGCCTGAAGGCGGCAGGCCAGCGCCCGCATCAAGGCGTTTACGGTAAGGTTGGCGCCATGCCGACCCTTCCACGAATTCTGCTGGCGGTCCTGCTCGCCAGCCCATGCGCCGGCGCCTTCGCCGGCCCCACTCCCCCACCCGTGCGCGCCGAAATCGATGCCCTGCTGGGCAGGATCACGGCCTCGAACTGCCAGTTCGAACGCAACCGCAGCTGGCACAACGGCGCGGATGCGCGCACCCACCTGTTGCGCAAACTCGCGTACATCGAGAAGCGCGCCGAGACCATCACCCGCACCGAACAGTTCATCGAGCACGCCGCCTCGAAAAGCAGCTTCACGGGCCGCCCGTATCGCGTCAGGTGCGGCAATGGCGAGCCGGTCGACAGCCGGGCCTGGCTCACGCGGGAATTGCAGGCGCTGCGTTCTGCGAAGTAAACAAAAAAGACCAGGCCGAAGCCTGGTCTTTTGCAATCATCCGGACTTCAGACGATTAGTAGGTGTAGCTTGCAGCGAAGCCGAAGCGACGGAACTGCGGCGAGGTCGTGTTGAAACCACCGCGCCAGCTGATCGGACGCTCGCGGGCGAACACGTTGTCGACGTAGGCGTTCAGGCGAACGTGCGGGATGCCCGTGTAGGCCAGCGCGTAGTTCCAGGTGGTGTTGCTGCCGATGCGGCCGCAGACATCCATGTACTCGGCTGCGACCTTCTGGGTTGCGCAATAGGTCGGCGACGCGATGCTGTTCGAGCTGTAGCTGCTTGCGAAGTTCGCGGTAACAGCGTGGTCGAAATCACCCTGCTTCAGGTAGGCCTTGGCGACCAGGTTCAGGCGCGAACCGTAGTCCCAGGTGCCGGCTTCGTTCGGGCCGTAGGCATTGTCGGTGACGCTGAAGGTCTGGAGTTTCCAGACGTAGCTGCCTTCGAACTGCAGGCGCACGGTCTGGCCCAGGGCGGTGAAGCGGCCCTTGCCGTCGAAGTCGAAGCCCTGCACGCGGGTGCGGCCGCTGTTGACGTACGGGTTGTAAACCAGGCCCAGCTGGCCGACCGGGAACGTCAGGTTGGTGCCAGGCGCATACTTGCGTGCCAGCGCCAGGAACAGTGCGTCGTTGGCGCTGCTGTCGACACGGATCAGCTGGCCAGCCGGCAGGCTGTCTTCGCCACGCAGGATGTCGACGGTCGAACGGCTGCCGATTTCGTTACGACGCTCGATGAAGTAGTAGTCCAGGCCCATGCTCCAGTTCTTGACCGGCTCGAACACCATGCCGGCGGTCAGCGAACGCGAGGTTTCCGGCTTCAGGTCCGGGTTCGACGACACGAAGCTCGGCAGGCCGCCAAGGCATTCCGCGTTGCGGTAGGTATTGGCCTGCGACTTGTCGGCGGAAGTGGCGTTCGGCGCCTTCTGGATGATGTCGTTCAGCTGGTTGGCGATCGGGCAGCGCTTCGGATCGACAGTGCTGGTGCTCACAGAGGAGCGGCCCAGGCCGTTACCCGATTCGACGATGTTCGGTGCGCGGAAGCCGCCCGATGCGGTGGCGCGCAGCAGCAGGCCGTCGGTCACGCTGTACAGCAGGCCCAGCTTCGGCGACACGTGCGCATCCTGGTTGTCGGTCTTGTCCAGGCGGGCAGCCGCTTCCAGCTTGAGCTTCTTGGTCAGCGGCACGGACGCCTCGGTGAACACCGCGTACTGGTTGACGTCGTCGTCGACCTGCAGGCCGAAGATACCGACCAGCTGGCCGCTCAGGACGTTGTCCGAGGACTTCATCATGTACGAGTTGTTGCGGATGTCGGTACCGATCGCCACGCTCAGCGGACCTGCCGGCAGCTGCATGACTTCCTTGGTGACGGTGGCGTCGAAGAACTTCACGACCGCTTCGCCGTCGGTGGTACGGACCGGGAACATCGCGTTCAGCAGGGCCGGGTCGTTTTGCTGGCCGAACTTGTAGGTGCCGTTGACGATCGCGTCGGTGTAGCCCTTGGCGCTATTGGCGCGGGTTGCCTTGTTGGCGGTCGACTTCATCCAGCCGGCAGCCGATTTCCAGTCCCAGCCCGCATATTCGCCGCTCAGGGTCAACATCACGCGCGCCTGTTCGCTGTCGGTGGTGTTGAAATCAAAGCCATTGCCGGTGTCCATGAAGCGGGCACGGAATTCGACCGGATAGTTGTACGGGTTGTTCGGATGGCCAACCGGCAGCTTCGGATAGAAGAAGGGGCCGACCATCTTGCCGCCATACACGTCGTACCAGACCGAGGAGCTGGTCGTTGGCTGGGTAGTGCGCGGCGCCACGATGTAGTCGTTGGTGGCGTTGGCGTACATGGCCTCGAAGCTCGCGTCGATGTTCTGGCCGATGCGGAAGTTGGTAATGCTGCTGACCTGGGTACGCTTGTTGTCAGTCGTCAGGCCGGTGTATGGCAGGGTATCGAACTTGCACAGCTTGTCGCTCGGGTCGATGTCGCCCGCCGGGCAGCCAGGCGCCGCGACGTAGTTGCTCGAATTGGTGAACAGGTTGCCGGTCGGCGAGTAGGCGCTCTTCGCGTCCCAGGTCGAGCGGCCCGGGGTCAGGCGGTGCCACGACGGGTAGAACTTCTGCAGGTCGCCAGCGGTGTAGCCGTCGCGCTTGTAGACTTCGGCGGTAATGTAGGTGTTGAAACCGTTGGTGTCGATGTCGCCCCAGCCCGCGATGACGGACAGGTTGCGGTTACGGTCGTCGTGGAAGTGCTGCGATTCCTTGTAGCTGCTGCGGACGCGGAAGCCGGTGAATTCCTTGCGCAGGACGAAGTTGACGACGCCTGCGATCGCGTCGGAGCCGTAGATTGCCGATGCGCCGTCCTTGAAGATCTCGACGCGCTCGATCGCATCGCTCGGGATGGCGTCGAGGTTGGTGAAGGCTTCCTGTGCGTTGTCCGACAGGCCGTATTGCGGCATGCGGCGGCCGTTGACCAGCACCAGGGTTGCAACCTTCGACAGGCCGCGGGACGAAGCGGAGGACGAACCGGTCGCGAAGCTGCCCGAGCTGGCGCTTGCCGAGTCGCTGCCGGCGTAGATCGAGGCGGTGGTGTTCAGGATGCCCAGGGCCGTCGTTTGGCCGGTCTTCTCGATATCGTCGCGGTTCAGGACCTGGACTGCGGCAGCAGCTTCGGTCTCGGTGCGCTTGATGCTCGAACCGGTGACTTCGACGCGCTGCATCTTTTGCGGCTCGGCGGTCGTCACTTCTTGTGCGCCGACGAAGGCCGGGAAGGCCATGCTCAGAGCGACTGCGATCGCGCTCTTGTTAAAAGTACTCATATGCTTCACAACGACTCCTGGATAGTGAATTTTCTCTAACTCTATCGAACTGCTACTCGAAGATTGTTTCAACTTGATGTAACGGTACGCAGAAATACTCTTACATAACATTGCTCTTCCGCAAAGCAACAAAGTGAGTTTTTGTTAGGAAATTTTGATAAACGATACATTCGTCGCGCGGATGATACGTTTTGTTACGTGCGAACAACATGGTTGCTACATCGTCGTCAATACAACCATGCGCTTTTGTCATAAAATCATCCGTTTTTGTAATGACGCCCCCTAAGTCGATGCAAATATTATTCGGCTGTTTTAGGAATACATCGAATATTCCTTTTCGCGTTGGCGCATAAAAAAAGCCGGCTTGCGCCGGCTTATTTTGTGATCGAAAAGTTCACAGGTAGTTAAAGAGTGACAATCCCGACATCGTCTTGAACGACATCTGGGCCGCCTGCAGGGTCGTTTGCTGTTGCGAGAAGTCCGAAATGGCCTTGACCACGTCCAGATCCTGCAGGTCGCCCAGAGTGGCGGCGTACTGGATGTCGAGATCGTCCCCCGCACTGTCGAGGTAATCGAGCTCTTTCATGTGGGCGCCGACCGAGGCCTGCACGGTCAGCACGTTGTCGTGCGCCTGCTTCAGGTTGTCGAGCGCCGTATTGAGCTTGTTCGACAGCGCCGCCTTGCCGCTGGAACCGTCGGCCGGCGCCTTCAGGGCGGCGATCAGGTCGGTCACGGTGGTGAACACCGACTGCTTTTCGCTCGGCTCCATGGTGAAGGTGTCGCCATTGGCCGGCTCGCCCTTGATGTCGAAGCTGATGCCGCCGAAGGTGATCGACTTGCCTGCTTCATAGGGGATGGCGGTCTGGCCCGCTACCGGGACATCGGTGCCGGTGCTGGTGTCGACCACGCTGTAGGTGGTCACGGCGGGGCTGCCGGTGACCGCGAAGGTCAGCTTGTAGTCGCGGCCCTGCTCGGCCTGGGCGCGGTCGACCACCGAGCCCGAGGAGATGATGGCGGCCCCGGTGTTGGCCGGATTGGCCTGGGTCTGGAAGGTGCCGTTGCCGGTGAGGTTGTTCTCGAACACGGCGCTGCCCGAGGCCGACAGCGGCATCTTGCGCGCGGCGCCGACCTGCAGCATGCGCTGGCCCTGGTCGCCCAGGTAGGAAGCGCCGGTGGCGTTGCGGTTGAAAGGTTGTGTCGTCGCCATATAGCCAGAGAACAGGTAGCCGCCAGCGCCGTCGGTGCTGTTGGCCACGCCCAGCAGGTCTTCCAGGCGCCCTTCCAGCTCGGTCGCCAGTTTCATGCGGTCGCTCTGCACCATGGTGCCGTTACCGGCGTTCACGGCCAGCTGCTGGATGTCCTGCAGCAGGTCGCCGGCGTTCTGCAGCGCCCCTTCCACGGTCGACAGCGAGGAACGCGCGCTGGCGCGGTTGGTGGCGAACTGGCTGTTCATCTCGCGCGACTGGCTCACCTCGAGCGCGCGCGCCGAGGCCACCGGATCGTCGGCCGGGGTCAGGATGCGGCGGTCGGTCGACAGCTGCATCTGGGTGCGCGCCAGCGCGCTCTGCAGCGTATTGAGCTGGCTGGTGGCGTTGCTGTAGATCGACAGGGTACTGATGCGCATACTTACTCCGTATTACTGTAATTAACGGCCAATCGACAGCAGCGTGTCGAAGATGGTGCCGGCGATCTGCATGACCTTGCCCGCGGCCTGGTAGGCCTGCTGGTACTTGATCAGGTTGGTCGCTTCCTCGTCCAGGTTCACGCCCGAGACGTCCTGGGCCGCGGTCTTGGTCTGTGCCAGCAGGGCTTCGGCGGCCTGGCCGTTGACCTGCACTTCGCGGGTCTTGTTGCCGACCGTGCTGACCAGCTGGGCGTAGGACGACTGCAGGGTCGCGCTGCCGTTGTTGAAGATGTTCTTGGTCTGCAGGTCGCCGAGCAGGCCGATGTTGCGGGTGTCGCCCACCCCGCCGGCATTGCCGGCGATGGTGAAGGTGTCGCCGTTGCCCGGCGTGCCGCTCATGGTGACGCTGACGCCGCCGAAGGTATAGGTCGAACCGGCCTCGAACTTGACGTTGGTGGGCGGCGCGGGGAAATCGGTGACCGTGCCGTCGCTCTTGACCACGCGCACCGCCATGCCGGCCGGGAAGCCGCTCAGGTTGCCGCTGGTCGAGTCGAAGGACAGCGTCACCGGCAGCGTCGCCGGGGCGGTCAGGAAGTCTTCCGTGACACGGCTCTCCTTGATCTTGGCGGTGCCGGTGTTGCTCAAGGGCTCGCTGGTGACGATCGGCGCGGCCGCGGCGATGCCCGAGGTTTCCTTGACCAGCACGTTGAAGTTGGCGGCGCCGCCGATGGTCGGGCGCACCAGGAACTCGTCGCCGGCCGCGGCCGCGCCGCCGATCCTGAAGTCGACGCCGTCGATCGTCATGGTGGTGCCGGCCGGGTTATAGGGCGTGACCGCGGTCTTCTGGTTGTCCGACAGGCGGACGACGTTGTAGTTGGTGCCGTCGAACTCGACCTTGTAGTCGCTGTCGACCAGCCTGGACGGGTCGCTCACGGTGGCTTCCACCGTCGTGGTGCTGGACAGGGCGTTGTTGATGTTCTTGCCGACGTAGGCCGGCGCCACGCTGAAGAAGTCCTTGCCCGGATTGCCGCCCTGGTCCAGGCCCAGCTTGTGCTGGGCGTTGAATTCGAACGCCAGGCCGATCGCCACCTTGCCCAGCGCGCTCTGGGCAGGGTCGAGGGTCTTGGTGCGGAACTCGAGGGCGCCGCCGAGCGTGCCGCCGCTCAAAGCATTGTCGGCCAGGGTAGATACCTTGTTGCCGGTCACGTAGCCCACTTCGAGGCGGGTCAGGTCGGTCGGCGACTTGACGGCCGCCAGCTGGAAGGCGCGCTGGCCCACCACCAGCGGCTGGCCGCTGCCGATCGACACCGTCAGGCTGTTGTTATCGCCCGGCATGACATTCGCCTTGACGTGGGTGTTCAGCTCCATCACCAGCTGGTCGCGCTTGTCGAGCAGGTCGTTCGGCACGTTCTGGCTCGCCGAGGCGAAATTGCCGATCTGATCGTTCAGCTGGGCGATCTGGTTGGCGTAGGAGTTGATCATCGTGACGCTGGTCTCGATGGTGCTGTTGACGCCCTCGCGGATCTCGCCGAAGCGGGCGTCGAGCGCCTGGAAGCGGGTGGCCAGGGTGTCGGCGGCGGAGAGCATGGCCTGGCGCGAGGGCACCGAGGCGCGGTTGGCGGCCATGTCCTGCACGCCCTTGAAGAAGCTCTGCAGCGAAGGCGACAGGCCGGCGGTCTGGTCGGCCAGCATATTGTCGATCTGGCTGATCTGGGCGTAGTAGGAATCCAGGCCGCTCTTGCTGGCCTGGGCGTTGCGCACCTGCGAGTTCAGGAATTCGTCGCTGTAGCGCTTGATCTGGGAAACCTGGGTGCCGGTGCCCTGGAAGCCGACGCCGGTGTCGAGCATGGGGCCGGTGGCCTGCACCACCACCTGGCGGTTGTAGCCGGCCACGTTGGCGTTGGTGATGTTGTGGCCGGTCGTGGCCAGGCCCGCCTGCGCTGCGAACAGGCCGCTTTTGCCAATGCTGAGGAGGTTACCGGACATTTATTTTTCCTTCTTAACGGTTCTATCTACGGCAGCTTTTTAAAAAACTTGATTCCCGCGGTACCGTAGGGTGCACGGCTCTGCCGTGCGCGCGTTCAACTTTCGGATGCGATGTGGCTACGCATGTGCTGGCTGAACGCGTGGGCGGAGGACACGCGGGGCCGCCCAGGCCCACCCTACTTAACTTCATGCTAACGAGTGCTTGATAATACGGTTCAGCTTGGCGGCATACAGCGGATCGGTCGCATAGCCCGCGCGCTGCAGGCCGTGGGCGAAGGCCGCGGCGTCGCCGCCGCTGTTGAGCACTTTCTCGTAGCGCGGGTTCTTCGTCAGCATGTTGGCGTAGTCCTTGAACGAGTCGGCCGGGGTGTCGTAGGCGCGGAACTTCTCGACCTTGCGCTGCGCCACGCCATTCACGTACTCGGTGGTCACGGCAGTGGCGACCTTCCCTTTCCAGCCCGGACCGGCCTTGATGCCGAACAGGTTGTTGCTGTTGCTGCCGTCGGCATTCCTGATCATGCGCTTGCCCCAACCGCTTTCCAGCGCCGCCTGGCCGAGCATGAACTTGGCCGGCACGCCGGTGGCGCGCTCCGCTTCGGCCGCGTGGGCGTGCAGCTTTTCCTGGAAGGCGCGCACGTGCGGCGCCTGGACCCGGCCGGATTCGGTAGTGAGCGGCAGCGCCGGCGCGCCCGGCTGCCTGGCGCCGGTCTTGATCATGGTGGCCGCGTCCATGCCCGGACGCATGCTGCCGTCCAGCGGCGCCACGGCGGATGCGGCGGCGGCGGCCTTGCCGGCGGCGACGCCGTCGGCGCCGATGGCCAGCGCCGCGGCGCCGGTCTGGTTGGCGGTCAGCTGGCGGGTCAGCACGTCGGCCAGGCCCATGCCGCGCTTGGCCAGGTTCTGGCTCATCTGCTGGTCCAGCATGCCGGTGAACATCTTGGTCTGGTTATTGTCCATCAGCCCGTCCGCCGGGGTCGCGTCGCGCATGCTCTTCATCATCATATTGATGAACATGGCCTCGAACTGGGTAGCGGCCTCCTTCAGCGCGGCGGGCGAGCCGTTCTTCGCGCCTTGCTTGAGTTCGCCCAGGCCCTTGGTGTCGAGGGCGAACTTGCTGGTGAGGTCAGTGGACGGGGAACCGATCATGATAGTCGTTGATACTCTTTAGATGATCTCGAGCTCGGCGCGCAGCGAACCGGCGGCCTTCAGCGCCTGCAGGATGGCCAGCAGGTCTTGCGGCGTGGTGCCGATCGAATTCATGGCTTTCACCACTTCGGCCAGCGAGGCGCCACCCTTGACCATGAGCACGCGGCCCGGGTCTTTCTTGATGTCGACCGAATTCTTCTGCACCACGGCGGTCTGGCCGCGCGAGCCCGGGTTCGGCTGGCTGACTTCGGTATCGGCGCCCACGGCCACGGTCAGGTTGCCGTGCGAGATCGCGCAGTTTTCCAGCATCACGGCCTGGTTCATCACGACCGAGCCGGTGCGCGCATTCATGATCACCTTGGCGGCGTCCTTGCTGCGCGAGACGTCGATGCTTTCCAGCTGGCCGATGAAGGCCACGCGCTGGTCGCTCGAGGACGGGGTCCGCACGCGGATCACGCGGCCGTCCAGGGCGGTCGCGATGCCGGCGCCGAACTGGTCGTTGATGGCTTCCACCACCCTGGCGGCGGTCGAGAAATCGGTTTGCTTGAGTTCCAGGCGGATCTGGTTGTCGGCGCCGAGGTTCGAGGCGACGGCGCGCTCGACGGTGGCGCCGTTCGAGATCTTGCCCACCGACAGGTGGTTCACCTGCACCTGGGCGCCGCCGGCCTGGGCGCCGACGCCGCCGACCAGCACGTTGCCCTGGCCCATGGCATACACCTGGCCATCGGCGCCGTGCAGCGGGGTCATGAGCAGGGTGCCGCCGCGCAGGCTCTTCGCATTACCGATCGAGGACACGGTGATGTCGATGGTCTGGCCCGGCTGGGCGAACGCCGGCAGCGAGGTGGTGACCATCACGGCCGCCACGTTCTTCAGCTGCAGCTGGGTGCCCGGCGGCAGGTTCACGCCCTTCTGCTGCAGCATGGCCTGGATCGACTGCACGGTGAAAGGCGTCTGGCTGGTCTGGTCGCCGGTGCCGTCCAGGCCCACGACGATGCCGTAGCCCGACAGCTGGTTCTCGCGCACGCCGGCGATGCTGGCGAGGTCCTTCAGGCGCTCGGCCCGGGCCAGCGGAGCGGCGCCGAGCAGGGCTGCGCAGAACAGGGCGATGGAAGCGAATTTCATGTTTGACCCTTGCCTCAGAACGGCAGCATCGACTGGAAGAAGCGCGAGAACATATTGCTCAGCTCGGCTTTGTCGACACGGCTGTTGGTGCGGTATTCGACGCGCGCGTCGGCGACCACGGTCGAGGCAACCATATTGCCCGGCTGGATCGTGTCAGG
Organism: Massilia sp. BKSP1R2A-1; assembly: GCF_050586525.1. Lineage (NCBI taxonomy): Bacteria > Pseudomonadati > Pseudomonadota > Betaproteobacteria > Burkholderiales > Oxalobacteraceae > Massilia > Massilia sp. BKSP1R2A-1. Next base: position 23,063 of record NZ_JBOBRE010000016.1, read on the forward strand.
CGCGACCATGCCCGAGAAGCGGATGTACTCGACGCCCTTGTTCATGGCGACCTGCTTCTCCCCGGCCACGATCAGGTTGCCGTTCGGGAGCACCTCGGTGACCGTCACGCCAATGGTACCGCTGAAGTTGTTCGAAGCGCTCTGGGTGTCGGCGTCGGCGAACTTGTTCGCGCCTTCCAGGCCCACGCCCGCGCCGATTTTCGCCTGCAGCGGACCCGGAACGGTGAAGCTGGCGCTGCCCGACTTGCTGCCGGTACTGGCGCCGGACTTGCCGGCCGAGGTGCGCTCGGTGATGTTCACCGTCAGCAGGTCGCCGATATGGCGCGCGCGGCGGTCTTCGAACATCGGGCGGTAGCTGCTGGCGTTGTAGATGGCGCCGTCGTTGCTTGGGGCGGCCTGCACCAGCATCGGACGGGCGGAGGTCGGCCCTTGGACGATGGAGCTTGGGGTGGTCGAGCAACCGGCAATTGCCAGGGCGGCGACAACGAGAGCGAAAGTGGATTTCATGGCGATGAAAATTAGAGCTGGGACAGTTTTTGCAGCATCTGGTCGGAGGTCGTGATCGCCTTCGAGTTGATCTCGTAGGCGCGCTGGGTCTGGATCATGTTGACCATTTCCTCGACCACGTTCACGTTCGACGATTCGACATAGCCCTGCATCAGCACACCGGCGCCGTTGGTGCCGGGCACGTTGAGGTTCGGGTTGCCCGAGGCGCCGGTCTCGACGTACAGGTTCTCGCCGCGCGACTCGAGGCCGGCCGGGTTGATGAAGGTGGCCAGCTGCAGCGAGCCGACCTGGGTCGGGGCGACCGTGTTCGGCAGCTTCACCGAGACCACGCCGTCGCGGCCGACGGTGATCGATTCCGCATTCGCGGGAATGGTGATGGCGGGCTGGATCACGAAGCCGCTGGAAGTGACCAGCTGGCCGTTCTGGTCGGTCTGGAAGGAGCCGTCGCGGGTATAGGCCTGGGTGCCGTCAGGCAGCAGCACCGGGAAGAAGCCCGAGCCGTTGACCATCACGTCTTTCGAGTTGCCGGTCAGCTGGGGATTGCCCTGGGTGTGGATGCGCTCGGTGGCGACGGTACGCACACCGGTACCGATCTGCAGGCCCGAAGGCAGGTTGCTCTGCTGGGAGGACTGGGCGCCGGGCTGGCGCACGTTCTGGTAGAGCAGGTCCTCGAACACGGCGCGGGATCGTTTGAACCCATTGGTGCTGACGTTGGCGAGGTTGTTCGAGATGACGTCGAGGTTGGTTTGCTGCGCTTCGAGGCCGGTCTTGGCGATAAACAGCGAACGGATCATGGAATTCTCCTAAAGGTGACAGACGAGGTCTGCCACGTACAGGAGAATTATGCAGCGGCAACTATCAATTCAAAGCGAGGATCTGGGTGGCTTTCGCGGCGTTATTCTCCGCGTTCTTCAAGAGGCTCATTTGTGTCTCGAAGGAACGTGCCAAACTGATCATCTCGACCATGGAGTCGATCGCGCTGACATTGCTGCCCTCGAGGGCGCCGCCGGCGACGCTCACCGTGGGGTCGGCCTGGGCCGTGCCGCCATCCTTCAGGCGGAACAGGCCGTCGTCGCCGCGCACCATGTTTTCCGTGGGCGGATTGACCAGTTTCAGGCGGCCGAGGATGTTGGCGGCAGCCGGCTGGTCGGTGGTGGAAATCGTGGAAATGGTGCCGTCGCCGCCCACCGTCACGGTCACATCCGGCGGAATCGTGATCGGACCGCCCTCGCCCGCCACCGTCATGCCGCCCGCGGTGGTGAGCAGGCCGTTGGGGCTGGTCTGCAGGGAGCCGTTGCGGGTATACGCTTCGGTCCCGTCCGGCATCTGCACGGCCAGCCAGCCGTCGCCCTTGACCGCCACGTCCAGGTCGCGCCCGGTGACCTGCAGCGCACCCGCCTGGAAATTTGAGCCCGCGGTCGAATCGACCACGAAGGCGCGCGTCGGCAGGCCTTCGCTCTGCACCGGCGCGGAACGGAACACATCCAGCTGGGCGCGGAAGCCCGTGGTGTTCACATTGGCCAGGTTGTTCGAGGTCGTGGCCTGCTTTTCGAGGATGTGCTTGGCGCCGGAAGCGGCGGTGTAGATCAGGCGGTCCATGTCGATAATTCCTTTGTGCGGCTGCTCTTGGGCTGGTTGAACGCGTGGGCGGGAGACCCGCCCACCCGACGGACCGTGGCTTTTCGTAGGGTGGGCGGTCCACCGCCCACGCGTTCAGATCACGCGTGCATCAACGCAGGTTCACCAGGGTCTGCAGCACCGAATCCTGGGTCTTGATGGTCTGCGCATTCGCCTGGTAGACGCGCTGCGCCGTGATCATGTTGACCAGCTCGGCCGTCAGGTCGACGTTCGAGCTTTCCACCGCCGACTGCTGCAGCACGCCGAAGCTGCCCGAGTTCGGGGTGCCGATCAGCGGCACGCCCGAGCTCGCCGATTCTGCCCAGGCATTGTTACCCAGCGGCTCGAGACCGTTCGGGTTGGTGAAGTTGGCGAGGATCACTTGGCCGAGCGGCTTGGTCTGGCCATTGCTGTACTGGCCGAGGATGGTGCCGTCGGTGCCGGTGGTGAAGCGCTGCAGGTTGCCGGCCGCGTAGCCGTCCTGGGTCAGCTTCTTCTCGCTGGTGGCGGTGCCGTACTGGGTGGTGCCGTCGTAGTCGATGGTGATCGGCATGGTCGGCTCGGAACCGGTCGACGGGAACACCGGCAGGGTGATGGCCAGCTTGCCGGCGTCGGTCGTGGTCACCTTGTTCATGCCGCCGTTGGTGTCGAACACCAGCTTGCCGACCGGCTTGGACGGCACGCTGATCACCTTGGCCATCGCGGCGTCGATTTCCGATGCGGTGGCGCCTGGCACCAGGGCGGCGTTGGTGGCCGCGGTGGTGATCTCGGTCTGGTTGGCTGCGGTGGCGCCGGCAGTGCCGGCCGCGGCCGAAACGGCCGCCGATGCGGCGGTGGCGTAGGCATTCAGCGCGGCGGTGATGGTGGCGGGCACCGGCGGCACGGCCTTGGTCGCGGCTTCCCAGGCGGCGCGCGCGGTCTGCACGCCGGCGTTGCCGGTGGCGGCGGCGGCCACCGCCAGGTTGGTCACTTCGGTGCCGTCGTTGGCGGCGTAGACGTCCCAGCTGCCCGGGCCGGTCTTCACGTAATAGGTCGACAGCACGTGCGGATTGCCCAGCGTGTCGTACACGCTCATCGGGGTCTGCTTGTTGTAGGTGGTGGGATCGTCCGCATCGAAGGGCGTGTTGACCGGCTCGGTGCTGCGCGAATCCAGGTTCAGTTCCATCTTGACCTTGGTGGTCGTCACCGGGGCCAGGTCGGAGGTGTCGATCTGCAGCGGAGTCGGCGCGCCTGCGACCAGCACGCCGTTGGCGTTCAGGCCATAGCCGGTGAGCTTGGCGCCCTGGGCATTGATCAGGAAGCCGTTCTTGTCGAGCTGGAACTGGCCGTTGCGGCTGTACTGCACCATGCCCGAGGCTTCGGTACGGAAGAAGCCGGCGCCGTTGATGGCGATGTCGAGCGGGTTGTTCGAGGCTTCGACGTTACCTTGCGTGAACTGCTGGGCGATGCCGGCCACCTTCACGCCGATACCGGCCGAGATGCCGCCGGCGCCGTTGAGCGAGCTGGCGTAGACGTCGGCGAACTGGGTGGTCGAACCCTTGAAGCCGACCGTGCTGGCGTTGGCGATGTTGTTGCCGATGACGTCGAGGGATTTGGCTGCGCCGTTCAAGCCGCTAAGACCTTGTTGGAAAGACATGGTGTACTCCTAATGTAGAGAAAGAAGTAAGCGGCTCGGCTTACAGGACTTGTTTGATATCGGCAAGGGTGACGGCGCCCTTGACCGGCAGGTTCAGCTTGACGCCGTCCTTGCCGTTCGTGGTGACGCTGGCCACGCTGTCGAAGGACAGGGCGCGGGCATCCTTGACTTCTTCACCGCCGCGCATGGCGACGACTTTATAGGTGTAGTTGCCATCAGGCAGCTGGACCGGCTTGCCGTTCGCATCCAGCTTGGTCGGGTCGGGAATGCCGTCCCAGGCGATCGGCACCACGCCGGCTTCCTGGGCGCCCAGGTCGATGGTGGCGACTTCCTTGCCGGTGGTGGTGCTGGTGATGACCACCTGCAGCTTGTCGACTGCCTTGTCCAGTTCCGCACCGAGGATGGCCTTGCCTTCGTAGAGGCCGAGCTTGTTGCCCTCGACCAGCACGCCGTGGCCGATCAGGTTGGTGGCCTGCAGCGCTTCGGTCGACTGGTAGCTGCTTTTCAGGGTTTCCAGGGTGGCGTTCAGCTTGTTGACGCCGGTGACGGTCGAGAGCTGGGCCAGCTGGCTGGTGACCTGGGCGTTGTCGAGCGGGTTCAGCGGATCCTGGTTCTTCAGCTGGGTGACGAGCAGGGTCATGAACTTGTCGGTGTCGGCCTGGACGCTGTCGACTTCGGCTTTCTTGCCGTTCATGGCCGACATCACGTCACTGATGTTGTTGGCGCTGGAGTTGGTGTTTACGGTAGTCATATCAGGGTGTTCTCAGGAATCAGGAGCCCAGGGTCAGGGTCTTGAGCAGCATGGTCTTGGCCGCGTTCATGGTTTCGACGTTGGTCTGGTAGGAACGCGAGGCCGACATCATGTTGACCATCTCGTCGACCACGTTCACGTTCGGCATCGACACATAGCCCTTCTCGTCGGCCAGCGGGTGCTTGGGGTCGTAGACCTGCTTCAGGGGCGACGGGTCCTCGACCACTTCGCGTACCCGCACCGCGGTGGCGCCGGACTGCTGGGGCACGGCTTCGAACACGACGGCCTTGGCGCGGTAGGCTTCGCCGGTCGGGCTGGTGGCGCTGTCGGCGTTGGCGAGGTTGCTGGCGGTGGTGTTCAGGCGCTGGGCCTGGGCGCTCATGGCCGAACCGGAAACGTTGAAGATATTAAAGAGGGACATGGCTGCTTATCTCTTATTGACCCTGGATGGCCGCGAGCAGGCCCTTGATCTGGTGGTTGATCATCGTGATGCCGGCTTCGTAGCGCAGGCCGTTGTCGGCGAACTGGTTGCGTTCCACATCCATGTCGACCGTGTTGCCGTCGACGCTGCCCTGCACCACGCCGCGATAGAGCACCGGGGTGCCATTGGCCAGCATGTCGCCGGTCGGCGCGCCGCGGCCCATGTGGCCATTGTTCGTGGTGGACAGCGGGCCCGCACTGCCCTTGCTTGCCAGGGCGTTCTGCAGCGCGCTGTTGAAATCGATGTCGCGCGCCTTGTAGTTCGGCGTGTCGGCATTGGCGATGTTCGACGCCAGCAATTCCTGGCGCTGGGCGCGCAGGGACAGGGCCGTTTCGTGGAAACCTAGGTACTGGTCGATCTTGCCGATCATGCCGCCTCCTGGATGGATGCTTGTTGGGACAGGACCGATGATACGCAGGGGCAACAAACTGCAATCGGACGAGAAGGACGGGCAAAACCCGGCTATTCGAAGTTTCGTGGTGGAATCGCACTGCCTAAAATGGCAGCATCTACCCTTTCCCATCGGGGAATCATGAAACGCTTTGCCCTGTTTGTATTCACCGCCCTCGCCGCGGCGCCTTTCGCTTCCGCGCAACAGACTGCCGCGCGCCAGAACCTGCCGGCCCTGCGCACCGTGGTCGAGCAATACCTGCAGACCCAGACCGCCGGCCTGCCCGGCCAGGTGACGGTCAAGGTCGGCAACGTCGACCCGCGCACCAGCCTGGCGGCCTGCCCGGCGCCGGAAGCTTTCCAGCAGCCGGGCGCGCGGGCGTGGGGAAAAACAACGGTCGGCGTCCGCTGCACCGCGCCCAGCCCGTGGACGGTGTATATTCAGGCCACCGTGAACGTGGTCGCCGACTACGTGGCCGCCGCGGTGCCGCTGGCCCAGGGCCAGCCGGTCGACGCCAGCCAGCTCGTCGTGATGAAGGGCGATATCGCCGCCATGCCGAACGGCATCATCACCGACATGGCCCAGGCCATCGGCCGTACGCCGACGGCGTCGCTCCCGGCCGGTACGCCGCTGCGACTCGATACCCTGAAATCCAAGCCGGTGGTGCAGCAGGGCCAGGCGGTGCGCCTGGTTTCGAAAGGCTCGAACTTCTCGGTGTCGGCGGAAGCGAAGGCGATCAACAATGCGGGCGAAGGCCAGGTGGCGCAGGCGCGCACCCAGTCCGGCGTTGTCGTGAGCGGCACGGCGCGTTCCGGGGGCATCATCGAGATCGCCATCTAAGCTCAGTAAATATATTTTTAGAAACGCCTTTTCTGCTCTAAAGTTTGTGAAATCCGCGCCGATACACGATGCAGATACCGGAGTTTCCGGCTCCGAACAGAGAAGGATGATGCTGTGAAAATCAACGATACCGTCAAGGGCAACCCGGGCCTCCAGCCCGCCAACACCCCAGCCAACAACACGCGCGCCGCGGACAAGGCCGCCACCACGACTGCGACCACCCAGGCGCAGACCGATAGCGTGCGCCTGTCCTCGCAGGGCCAGGCGATGGCGAATGCCGTGGGCAGCAACAACCAGGTGTTCGACACCAAGAAAGTCGAGCGCATCAAAATGGCCATCGCCGATGGCCAGTTCCAGGTCAACTCCGAGAAAGTCGCCGACGGCCTGCTCGACACCGTGCGCGACTTGCTCCATTCCCGCAAGCGATAACCTTTCATGCCTACCAGCCCAATCTCGACCGTCCCTCAGGAACAGCAACACGTCAGCGCGCTCATCGAGCTGATGAAACAGGAACAGACGCTGCTGGTCGCAGCGGACGCCGACGGGCTGGCGGAACTCACTCCACGCAAGAATTCCCTGCTGCAGGAACTGGCCGCGCTGTCGAACCAGCGCCACGCCGCCCTGCTGGCGGCCGGCTGCGAAGGATCGGAAGCGGGCATGGAACCGTGGCTGGCGGTCGGCGGCAATACCGAGGCCCGTTCCCAATGGGAAGTTCTGCTCGAACTGGCCCGCCAGGCCAAGGAACTCAACCGCGTCAACGGCATGCTGATCAACAAGCAGCTGGCGCACAACCAGGGCGTGCTCAACGCCCTGCGCATGCCGGCCGGCCTTGAGGCCGGCGGCGTGTATGGATCCAGCGGGCAGACGCTCGGCAGCGGTCCCTCGAAACGCTACGTCATCGGCTAGGAAACGGCTTCACGCCTGGTCATCGGCCTGGCCACCCAGACGCTTTCCACCTGAACCGGCTTCGGCGGCCGGGCGCGCATGGGCGCCGACGCTGCCGACCAGCCGCCCGCTCTCCTTTTCCCCGACGGCCCACCAGCCGGCGCCATGGATGAGCCACAGACCTGCGTGCGAACAGAAGATGCGCCATGCGGCCTGGCGGTCGGCCGGACCGATGTGGGCCGAGCTGACGGGGTCGGCGCAGTGCGCCGCGAATGCGTCGAAGTCCTCCCGCCGGTATTCGCGAAGGTTGAGCCGTTCCGTGCGAAGGAGTGGCACGGAGGCGATGAACGCGTTAGTCATGTGCTGTGCCCGTCGAGTTGTTTGTAATAAAAAGTCGTGCCACACAATTCCCCGTTCGGCAGCAGCGCATAGCCCGGGACCACGCCGACGCGCTGCCAGCCCAGGCGCTCGTAGAGCCGCTCGGCCGCCGCGCTCGCCGTGTCGAGCACCAGCACCCATCGTTCCTGTTCGCGCGCGGCCTGTTCCAGCGCCAGCATCAGCTGCTGCCCCACGCCGCGATTGCGCGCGCGGCGGTGCACCAGCAGCTTGGCGACGTCGGCGCGGTGCGGCTGGTTGTCGGGTAGGCCGGTGATCAATTGCACGGTGCCGATCACGCCCTCCTCGTCCTCGGCCACCAGCAGGGTGCGCCCGCCCTGCGCGACGCCGTCCGCCACCTTGTCCCAGAAATCCAGGGCGGTACTGCGCGCCATCGGCAGCATGAAGCTGACCGAGGCGCCGCCTTCGACGCAGTCGAGCAGCACGTCGGCCAGTTGCTCCTTCAGCGCGGCCGCTTTCCCGGCGTCGAGCCGGCGCACGGTGATGTCGGTGTTCATGCGTCCTCCTTGCGCGATGCCTTGTGGGGCTGGGTGACGAGGGCGACGAGATAGCGCACCGGCCTGTCGCCAGGATTGTGGAAGCTGACCGGCTGGTGCAGCTTCATGGCGAGGCAGTCGCCGGCGCCGAGCTGCCAGGGCGTGTCGCCCAGCGTCAGCGCGAGCTGGCCCTCGATGATCCAGATCTGCTGGTACACGTCGGTGTTGCGGGCCGCCGTTTCATAGGCGATGCGCTGGCCGGCGGGAAAGCTCACCTCGACCATCTGGATCGGCGACCAGGTCAAGGGCGACAGATTGCGGCGCACATAGCCGGACACCGGGTCGGTCCACACCGGCTGGGAGTCGCACCGCGAGACGGGCGATGGCGCGTCCGTCGGCTTGTCGAACAGCGAGGCCAGCGTGACGCCGAGGGCGGCGCTGAGCCGGTCCAGCACGGTGGCAGTGGCGCTGCTTTCGCCGCGTTCGATCGAGGAAATGTTGGAGCGGCTGACGCCGCTGCGTTCGGCCAGGGCCGCCAGGGTCAGGCCCTGGGCCTCGCGCAATTCGCGGAGGCGGCTGGCGATGAGCTGGTTGATGTCCATGCAATCCAGTATATAGGAAAACAAATTCCTGTATACCGGATTTATGGGCAGCTTGCCTCGGCGTCGCCCGGTTCGCAGAGGGGTGCGGCCTGCTTGCCTTCTTCCTGTTCCGCGCGGCTGTAGGATGCGCAGAGGAGCAGCGCGACGAAGGCGGCGGCGAACAGCCTGTGCATGGACTTCATGGTGGATCCTTGTGTTCTCGACAGGGGCCGAGTGTAAGGCGCCATTCCTCTTCAGGAGAGCCCCATGCGTGGTGTAATCGTCCTGCCCTACAATATGTGCATACCGGTCCCGAGGAGCCAGCCATGCTTAAAGGAAGTTGCCTCTGCGCTGAGGTCGCCTACACCGTTGCCGGTCCGGTCGAGAGCGCCAGCCACTGCTTCTGCACCATGTGCCAGAAACAGCATGGGGCCGGCGCCGGCACCTACGCCAACGTCGCCCGCGCGGACTTGCACATCGAGCGCGGCGAGGACAACATCACCGAGTTCGCGTCCTCGGAACAGGGGCGGCGCGCCTTCTGCCGGCGCTGCGGCTCGACCCTGTTCTGGCGCAGCGAGGAAACGCCGGACCGCATCGCCGTGACCCTCGGCACCCTGGACACCCCCTTCACCGATCCGGTCCGGATCGAACTGCATACCGATACGCGGCCATCCTGGCTGCCACACTGCCCCGCCGCCTGAGCTATCGCGCCACATTCACAATCGGCCAGACCAAAATTTCTTAATGGTCCGACCAAATCACATGCATTCGTGCTAAGCTTTCAGCACCACTGCCGAGTCCGGCAGCTGGGCTGAAAGCTGCTTCTCCCCACGACAAGCAAGTCCACACGCCGGATGCCGGGCCAGCGATGGCCCCAGCCCGGCGCGCCGGCACTCGCCTGTTCCATCACTCGCTTGAACAGGACCAAGAAATGAAAACTACAATCATATTGGAGACACTGGTATTGGCGGCGGCACTCACGGCAAGCCAGGCAGGCGCCGCGCCGATTTCCCTGCAAGGCAGCACCATCACCGGCACCTACAACGGTTCGCCCGCGGGCATGCTGGGCCTGGACCACGGCTTCGCCGCAGAGCCGGGCAGCAACACCACGGCCATCGATCCCAGCGACCTGGGCGGCGTCGAATTCCTCACCGGCGACTATCTGTTCGGCTTCGATTTCAGCACCACCGGCCAGCTGACCGTGATGCTCAACGAGCTGGCCGTGGCGTCCGGCGACTACCGCCTGGTCTTCGATTTCGGACCGACCCTCGGCCAGAAGATCGGCAGCTTCACCCTGCTGGACACGAGCGGCATCGGCGCCCTGCCTGCCCTGTCGGTGTTGAACGACCACGCCATCGCCCTCGACCTCTCCAACGTCACCTGGAACGGCGCGTACGGCACCTTCTCCGCGCAGATCGGCACGGCGCAGGTGCCCGAGCCGGGCGGCATCGCCCTGCTCCTTGCCGGCACGACCGGGCTGGCCCTCGCGCGCCGCCGCAAGGCGCGCGCACAAGCCTGACACCCCTTCCATCCTGTTCCAGGAGACTCCCATGAAACATGCACGTTTCAAGGCATCGCTATGCGCCGCCTTCCTGCTCGCGGGCCTGTGCGGCGGTTCCGCGCTGGCGGCGACCGACCCGGCGCGGCAAAGCGCCCCGCTCGACGGCTGGGCCGGCCAGGCCGGCGGCACGGTCGGCGGCTCGACCGCCGCCGGCAACCACATCTACACCGTCACCAAGCGTTCGGAACTGCTCGCCGCGCTGGCCAATGGCGGCGACAACCCGAAGATCATCAAGCTGGTCGGCACCATCGACATGAGCGAAGGCCAGCCCTACGCCTCCACGGCCGACCAGGCCGCGCGCGGCGCCATCCGCCTGAAGAGCAATACGACGCTGATCGGCGCCGACGCGAACGCCGGCATCGTCAACGGCACCGTGCTGGTGACGAACGTGTCCCAGGTCATCATCCGCAACCTCAAGATCGTCAATCCCTGCGACGTCGAACCGGTATGGGACCCGACGGACGGCTCCACCGGCAACTGGAACTCGGCCTATGACGCCATCGGCGTCTCCAGCTCCCACCACGTCTGGGTCGACCACGTGACCTTCACCGACGTGCCGATGACCGACAACTTCCTGCCGGTCGAGAACGGCCACAAGAAGCAGTGCCACGACGGTTCGCTCGACATCACCAATGCATCGGACTACGTGACGGTGTCGTACAACGTCTTCGGCCAGCACGACAAGACCTCGCTGGTCGGCGGAAGCGACTCGGCCACGGCCGACGAAGGCAAGCTGCGCGTCACCTTCAGCAACAACGTCTACCGCGACGTGGTCCAGCGCGCCCCGCGCGTACGCTTCGGCCAGGTGCACCTGTTTAACAACTACTACGTCGGCAGCAAGTCGGCCTCCCCGTACGCGCACAGCTACAGCGTCGGCGCGGGCAAGAACGCCAGGATCCTCTCGAACAACAATGTGTTCGAGATCGCCGGCGCCCAGGGCTGCGACAGGGTCGTCAGCAATATGAGCAGCGCGAACCCGGGCTACTTCAAGGACAGCGGCTCCCTGCTGAACGGCGCGGCCCTTGGCGCCTGCTCCGTGTCGAATGCGGTAGGCTGGACCGTGCCCTACGCCTTCACGCCGCGCCCGGCGGCGCTGGTGAAAGCCAATGCCCTGGCCCAGTCCGGCGTCGGCAAGATCGCCACGACGATCAGCGGCACCGGCAAGGTCACGTTTGATGAGAATCCCACCCTCGCCTGCCCCGCCACCGGCCTGTACTTCTGCGACGACTTCCAGGACGGCACGAGCGGCAAGTGGAACCTGCTGCCCGTCGGCGGACCGAACGGCCGCTTCAGCGTGATTGCGGAAAGCGCGGGCGGCACCAACAAGGTGCTCCAGTACGCGGCCGCGAGCACGGGCGGCGTGCTGGCCCTGGTCAAGCCGGAGGCCTTCGGCGGCGTGCCCTCGGCCGACTACTACGTCGAGGCGCGCATCCGCCCGATGACCAACGGCACCACCGGCAACAAGCTGCTCTACCTCGTCACCCGCTACGTCGATCCCGCCAACTGGTACGGCGCCGGCCTGAACGTCCAGAACAGCACCACCAGCACCCAGGTGGAAATCGCGAAAATGCTGAACAACTCGCTGAGCCGACCGCGCCAGGTGCGCACGCCGATTGCGATGGATGCGCAGTTCTATACGGTGCGCTTCGAGATGATCGGCAGCACGCTGACGGTCTACCTCGACGGCAGGAATATGGGCTCGGTGACGGATGCGGCATTCGCCGCGCGCGGGCTGATCGGCCTGTACACGGCCAACAAATCCTTCATGATCGACGACGTGCGCGTGGGCGACCCGCGCCAGAAGCCGGTGCAGCTGAACGTCGACCCGGCCAACCTCACCTGGTCCGCTGAAGTCGGCGACGCACCCTACCAGGTATCGGTGACGGCGATCGCCAGCGACAACCAGCCGGACAGCTTCAGCGTCGAGTCGAGCAACCCGGCCGTCGTCGCCGTGAGCACCAGCGGCAATACCGTGCTGCTGCGCGCGGTCGGCGCGGGCCACGCCAACGTCGTGTTCCGCAGCGGTTCCGAACCCTCGCTCACCCGCGCGATCGCCGCCACCATCGCGCCGCAGTTCGTGCAGCCGACCCAGGTGTATGCGATGGAGGGCGCCAGCTTCCCGGCGCCGCTGGAGGCCAGCGTGCACGTCGACACCACCTTGACACTGGTCTTCGACAAGCCGCCGACCCTCGGGACCAGCGGCAGCATCCGCATCTTCCGCAAGGCGGACGATGCCCTCGTCGACGTGATCCGCCTGAGCGGCGAAACCGATACGCTGGGCTATGAGGGACAGCTGCTCGTCCGCAAGGTCAACACGACGCCGATCAGGATCGTCGGCAACACGGTGACGATCAAGCCGCACAGTAACAAGCTGGCCTACGGCACCGAGTACTATGTGGCGATCGCCGACGGCGTCTTCACCAACACCAGCCTGGGCGGCACGCCTTTCGTGGGCCTGGGCCGCGCCGCCGGCTGGACGTTCGCTACGCGCGACAGTCTCCCGCTTGGCAACAGCGTGACCGTGGACGACGACGGCGACGCCGACTTCCGCACCGTGCAGGGCGCCCTGAACTATGCGATGGGGCGCTTCTCGAAGCTGGATCCCGTTACGATCACGGTCAGGAACGGCAGCTACGAAGAGCTGCTGTACCTGAACGGCAAGGACAATGTGACGATCAAGGGCGAAAGCCGTGCGGGCGTGATGATCTCGGCCCTGAATCACGAGACCATGAACCCGGGCACGGGCAGCAGCCAGTCGAGCACGGCATCCGGCACGCCTTCCGGCGGCCGTTCGGTGATGCTGGTGGAGGCCTCCGACATGCTGGTGCTCGACACCCTCAGCCTGAAGAACAGCACCATCCGCTCGAGCAGCATCTCGGGCCAGGCCGAGACCCTCTACTTCAACAGCGAAGGCCGCCTGATCGCGAAGAACGCCAGCTTCCACAGCGAGCAGGACACCCTCAACCTGAAGGGCTGGTCCTGGTTCTACCGCACGCTCGTGGAAGGCAACGTCGACTTCATCTGGGGCAGCAGCCGCGCCGCCCTGTTCGAGGAAAGCGAAATCCGCTCGGTGGGCGACAGCGCCAACGCGAGCAGCGGCGGCTACGTGCTGCAGGCACGGGTGCCCACCGCCGGCGACATCGGCTACGTCTTCCTCAACAGCATGCTCACCCACGGCCCCGGCCCGGGCCCGCTGCGCGGCGACGTGCCGACTGGCGCCACCTACCTGGCGCGCAGCCCCGGCGGCACCGCCACCTGGGACAACATCGCCTTCATCCACTGCAAGATGGACACGCACATCGCGCCGGTCGGCTGGGCCGGCCTGGGCGTAAACGGCCAGCCGGCGCCGAACCCGACGGTCGCCCGTGCGGACGCTGGGTGGCGCGAGTACGGCAGCCTGGACATGGCGGGCAATCCGCTCAATCTCGGCGCGCGGGTCGGCGGCTTCATCCTGAGCGAGAGCGACGTGGCAAGCCGCTTCGCTTCGCGCGAGAAGGTGTTCGCGGCCTACGGCAACGGCGCGGGCTGGAATCCGCAGCCGTGATGTGAGCGGGACGCCACCGGCTGTGTTGCTTCGCAGGCCGGTGGCGCGCATTTTCGGGCAAGATCGACAATCCAGCAGTCGTCAAATACGTCAGTTGTGCTATGGTTAAGCTCTAACTACTGACCATGCCATGCTTGCCGACCTGTTCTCCTCCACTGCGCCAAGCATCTGCGCGACCCGATCGTTTCGAACACGCGCGCCATGCTGAGCGCCCCTGACGCCCCGGCATCCGGCGCCACTGCCGCCGAGCTGCTCTTTGCCGTCAAGGCCGGCCGGCTCGGCATCTGGAGTCTCGACCTCGCAAGCGGTGAACTGAGCACGTCGGAAATGTGCCGGCTTAATTTCGGCCGCGATCCGGGTTTGCCATTCAGCTACGCCGATCTGCGCGCCGCAATCTTTCCTGACGACAGAGTCCGAATGGCCGAGGCGGTCGAGCTGAGCATTGCCTCCGGCGCGGACTACGATATCGAATACCGGATCGTGACGCCCGCCGGCGAGATGCGCTGGGTTGCCATTCGTGGGCAGCCGCTGTATGGGGACGACGGCAAGCCGTGCCAGATGACGGGCGTGTCGCTGGACATCACGGACAAGAAGCGGACCGAAGAAAAACTGGTGGAAAGCGAGTCCCGCTATCGCACCTTGTTCGACTCGATCGACGACGGCTTTTGCATCGTCGAGTTCGTGGACGGGCCGCATGGTCCGCTCTCGGATTACGTTCACCTGGAGGCGAACCAGGCTTACATTCGCCATTCCGGCATTCCCGATATCGTCGGCAAGACAGGACGGGAGAAACTGACCCAAGGCGAAGCGGATACCTGGGTGGAGCTCTTCCGTCAGGTACTGGAAACTGGCGAGGCGATACGTTTCGAGCGCTGGCTGGAAGCGACCGACAGGTTTCTCGAAGTCGCCTGCACCCGCGTCGAACCTGCGAGCAAGCGCCAGCTGGCGATCCTGTTCCAGGACGTCAGTGCCCGCAAACGGGCGGAACGCGCACTGCAGACCCTCAATGCAACCCTGGAAAAGCAGGTCGCCGAGCGCACCGCGGAACGCGACCGCATGTGGGACACCTCGCCCGCCCTCATGCTCGTGCTCGACTTCGAGGGCTATTTCAGGCGCGTCAATCCGGCATGGACGACGGTGCTCGGCTACGCTCCCGAGGAACTCGTCGGCCAGCACGTCAACAGCTTCGTCGTACCGGAAGACCACGCCGCCTCGATCGCGGCCTATGAGAAAGCCGCATCGGGTGGCCGGCCGACGCTCGAGAACCGCTACCTGCACAAGGACGGTTCGGTACGCTGGATCTCCTGGGTCGCGGCGCCCGCGGGCGACATGACCTACGCCACCGGCCGCGACATCACCGCCGAAAAGGAACGCCAGACCGAGCAGAGCGCACGGGTGACCGACCGGGAACGGCACTGGAACCTCTCGCAGGACATGCTCGCCCTGGCAAACTACGAAGGCACCATGTCGGAAGTCAGCCCGGCATGGACCCAGGTGCTCGGCTGGAGCGAGCACGAGCTGCTCACCCGGCCCTATGCGAGCTTCATGCATCCCGACGACATGCCGGGCACGCTCGAGGCGATCCTTCATATGGCGCAGACGCATCAGCCGGCCCGCTTCGAAAACCGGATCGCGACGCGGGAGGGAGGCTGGAAGCATATCGAGTGGACGGTCACGCCGGAACCCGACGGCGTGAACTTCGTCGCCGCCGGCCGCGACCTGAGCCTGAACAAGGCAAGGGAGCTCGAGCTCAAGCAGGCACAGGACGCCCTGCGCCAGTCGCAAAAAATGGAAGCGGTCGGCCAGCTGACCGGCGGCCTGGCGCACGATTTCAACAACCTGCTGGGATCCATCAGCGGCGCCCTGCAGGTCTTGAAGATGAAGTTGCGCCGTGGGGAATATGGCGAGCTCGAGCGCTACCTCGACCTGGGCGAATCGTCGGTCCGGCGCGCCGCATCCCTGACGCAGCGGCTATTGGCGTTCTCTCGCCGGCAGACACTCGACCCGAAACCGACCGATCTCAACCGTCTCATCGACGGCATGGAAGCGCTCGTCCGCCAATCCATCGGGCCCATGATCGACCTCGAAGTGGTCAAGGCGGATGACCTTGTTCCGACCAAGGTCGATCCATCGCAGCTCGAGAATGCCGTGCTGAACCTGTGCATCAACGCGCGCGACGCGATGCTGCCCGCGGGGGGGAAACTGAAGCTCATCACCGGCAATGCGTCGATCGATGCCGCGGCAGCGGCTGGAAGCGGCATGCGGCCTGGGGAATACATCTCCTTGTGTGTCGTCGATACCGGCACGGGCATGCCACCCGAAGTGATCGCGCGTATCTTCGATCCCTTCTTCACGACGAAACCCCTGGGTGAAGGCACGGGCCTGGGCCTGTCGATGGTATACGGCTTCGTGCGCCAGTCGGATGGCCATGTCAGCGTACGTTCGGAAGTGGGCGCCGGCACCAGCATGTGCCTGTATCTGCCCCGTTATACGGGCGTCGTGCAGGACGAGACGCCGGCCGAGGCGCTGATTGTCGAGTCCGGCGGAGGCGAGACGGTGCTGCTGATCGAAGACGAACACGCACTGCGCGATATCGTCAGCGAGGTCCTGACCGATGCCGGCTATCGCGTGTTCACCGCCCAGGACGGCCCTTCCGGCCTGCTGATCCTGAACTCGGACACGCGCGTGGATCTCCTCGTCACCGATGTCGGCCTGCCGGGCGGGCTCAATGGCCGCCAGGTCGCCGATGCCGCGCGGGTACAGCGTCCGGAACTGAAGGTGCTGTTCATCACGGGCTATGCCGATACCGCCGCCGTCGGCAACGGCCGCCTGGCCCAGGGCATGGAAGTCATGACCAAGCCATTCGACATCGGCGCCCTGGCCAGCAAGGTGCGCTCAATGATCAGATGACCCGATGCGACGTCGGGCCAGGAAGATGCTGACTGCCAAACCTTGTCGGCGCACCGGCCTCGCAGCTGTCGAGCAGCGCATAAAGTCGACAAACGGTCACATTTCCAGTGCACAATGCCTTATTCACACGGCATATGCATGATCATGACTACCGCTTTCCCCCACCAGACCCCGCTCGACACCTCCCCCGACGTCTATCGCACGCTGCTGGAGTCGACCAAGGCGATTCCCTGGCGTATCGACTGGGCGACCATGCGC
This sequence comes from Massilia sp. BKSP1R2A-1, assembly GCF_050586525.1. Taxonomy (NCBI): domain Bacteria; kingdom Pseudomonadati; phylum Pseudomonadota; class Betaproteobacteria; order Burkholderiales; family Oxalobacteraceae; genus Massilia; species Massilia sp. BKSP1R2A-1. Next base: position 39,897 of record NZ_JBOBRE010000016.1, read on the forward strand.
TTCACCTACATCGGCCCGCAGATCGAAGCGCTGCTGGGCTGGAGCCCGTCCAGCTGGATGACCGTGAACGACTGGGCCGAGCGCATGCATCCGGAAGACCGCCAGAAGACGGTCGATTTCTGCGTCTCGCAGTCGCAGCAGGGTGTGGACCACGAGGCGGACTACCGCGCCCTGACACGCGATGGCGACTACGTCTGGATCCGCGACGTCGTGCACGTGGTGCGCCGGGCGGACGGCAGCGTCGAGTCGCTGATCGGCTTCATGTTCGACATCACCGCGCGCAAGCAGGCGGAAGACAAGATCCTGCAGCTGCAGCGCGAACTGGAAGTGCTGTCCTACCGGGACAGCCTGACCGGCGTGGCCAACCGCCGCATGTTCGATACCCTGTATCCGGTCGAGTGGGCCAAGGCGCGGGCCACCGGCGAGCCCCTGTCGCTGGTCGTGGTCGACATCGACTACTTCAAGCAGTACAACGACCACTACGGACATGTCCAGGGGGATGAATGCCTGCGGCGCGTCGCGCAGGTACTCGATGCCGGCGCCTCGCGCTCGCGCGACCTGTGCGCGCGCTTCGGCGGCGAGGAATTCGTCCTGCTGCTTCCGGCCACCGATGCGGAGGCGGCGCGCGGCGTGGCCGAACGCTGCCGCAAGCTGCTGGGCAACGAGGCGCTTCCGCATGCCAGGTCCGGGGTCGGCCGCGAAGTCACGGTCAGCATGGGCGCCGGCACCATCGTGCCTGGCTCGGACGACGATCCGGGTGTCTTCCTGGCGCGCGTCGACCACCGCCTCTACCAGGCGAAATCCGCAGGCCGCGACCGCCTCTGCGACGTCGAGCCCTGAACGCGACAACGTCGCGGTCTGGCATCCGGATACGGCCTCGACGCCAGCGATCCTGGCATGCGTCCAAGGCTGAGCGGGTGTCTGGATGCCAGACCTGCCCTCCAGGGTTGTCGCTTGGGCGGAGCCACGCGCCGTGACAGTCGGTGAATTTTCGTCTTCTCAAGCCTGCTATGCTGAGTGCACGATGGCCTGTCAGGCAAAGGTACGCGGGCTCCCCGCAAAGAAAGAACGGCGATGATTTTCCCACGGCACAACGTTTGATGGATAAAATCAGAGCGGCCGACGCGGCCCCTCGACCGGCCTGTCGTCCCTGCCAAGCGATAAACCACGATGACGCTGACCGCCAAACCCTATCTGCGCTCCATCTCCATCGATCCGAACGCGGACCTGGACCTGGAAACCTACCCGTTTACGATCCCCGCGATCAGGGAGATGGGCGTGCTGGACATGCATCCCGACGTGACCTTCCTTGTTGGAGAAAATGGCGCCGGGAAGTCGACCGTGCTCGAAGCCATTGCCGTCGCCCTTGGACTACCGGCGGAGGGCGGACCGCGCAGCGTTCACCGCGCTCAGCAGGAAGTCTCTTCCTTGCAGGAGCACCTCCGGCTGATAAAAGGTTTTCGCCAGTCAAAACACGCTTACTTTCTGCGCGCCGAAAGCATGTTCAATGTGTTCAGCTATATGGATGAGGTGGACGGAAGCGCCAGGAACGGTGCGGGACTTCATCGCCGTTCGCACGGCGAGGCATTCATCGAGCTATTGCTCAACTTCCAGAAAGGCGGCCTCTACCTGCTCGACGAGCCCGAGGCGGCGCTGTCGCCGAACCGCCAGCTGGCGGCGCTGAGCATGATCGACCAGCTGGTCCAGCAGGATGCCCAGTTCATCATCGCGACCCATTCGCCGATATTGCTATCGTATCCGAAAGCGACGATCTACTGCTTCGACGATTCCGGCATCGCCAAGGTGGCTTATGAAGACACCGAACACTACGCGACGACCCGGGACTTCCTCAACAACTATCCGCGCCGGCTGTCGCAGTTATTGAGCGACGAATAAGGCCGGCGCCAACAAGCGACTGGAGGGCACATGTCCCTGAACCCGCAGCAGTCCTACGTCTACCTCGCCGAAGACGGCAGTTCGCAGTGCTTTTCGGCGGACACCTTCTGGCAGCCCGCCAATATGGAACAGGCCGGCGACGGCTGGCTGATCAGCGAATTCGCGTTCACCGAGGACTGGCCGACCTGGGAAATGCACCCCGAAGGCGACGAATTCGTCTACCTGCTGTCGGGCGCCGTCGAACTGCACCTGGAGCAAGGCGATGGGATACAGGCCATCGCCTTGCGCGGCAGCGGCGCCGTGGTGGTGCCGCGCGGCGTCTGGCATACCGCCAAGGTGCGCGAGCCGAGCCGCATGCTGCACGTCACGCGCGGCGCGGGCACCCAGAACCGGCCGGCGTAAGGCGGGGCCTCAGCGGGCTTTCGCCACCCGCCACACGGTGTTCGCCAGGTCGTCCGCGACGATCAGCGCACCGCGTGGATCGACCGTCACGCCCACCGGCCGCCCACGGGTCTTGCCCTCGCCGTCGCGGAAGCCGCTGACGAAATCGACCGGCTCGCCGGCGGGCTTACCGTTCCTGAAGGGCACGAAGATGACCTTGTAGCCCGACGGCGGATTGCGGTTCCAGCTGCCATGCTCGCCCACGAACACGCCGTCCGCGAACGCGTCCCCCATCACCGGCTGGGAAAACGCCAGGCCGAGGGCGGCCACGTGCGGGCCCAGGCTGTAGTCCGGCTTGATGGCGGAGGCCACCTTCTTCGGGTCAGGCGGCTGCACGCGCGTATCGACGTTCTGTCCCCAGTAACTGTAGGGCCAACCGTAGAAACCGCCTTCGCGCACCGAGGTCAGGTAGTCGGGCACCAGGTCCGGCCCGATCTCGTCGCGCTCGTTGACGACCGCCCACAGCTGCCCGGTGCCGGGCTGGATCGCCAGCGCGGTCGGATTGCGGATGCCGGTCGCATACGGTTTGTAGGCGCCCGTATTCACGTCGATCTGCCACACCATGGCGCGGTCGCGTTCCGCCTCCATGCCGCGCTCGGTGATATTGCTGTTCGAGCCGATGCCCACGTAGGCGAAGCGCCCATCGGCGCTGATGGTCAGCGCCTTGGTCCAGTGGTGGTTGATCTCCGAAGGCAGCTTGGCGACGCTGGCGGGCGCGCCGGCGGCCTTGGTCTGGCCTTCCTGGTAGTCGAAGCTGACCAGCTCGTCCTGGTTGGCGACGTAGATCTTGTTGTTGGCAAAGGCCAGGCCGTAGGGCGCGTTCAGGTTTTCCGCGAATACGGTGTTGAGTTCGTACTTGCCGTCGCCGTCGGCGTCGCGCAGCAGGGTCAGGCGGTTGCCGCCCTTGACCTTGGTATTGCCCTTTGCCTTGATATAGCCGGCGATGACGTCCTTGGGTTTCAGCTTCGCGGCGCTGCCGCCGCGGCCTTCCGCCACCAGGATGTCGCCGTTCGGCAGCACCAGGGTCTGGCGCGGGATCTTCAGGTCGGTCGCGATCGCGGTGACGGTGAAGCCTTGCGGCACGGTGGGCTTCTGGTCGCCCCACGGGGTCGGCTCGGCGATCTTCATGTCGGGCAGCAGGCCGCGCTCCGGCGCCGGCAATGTCGGGTTCGGGCCGCGCGCCAGGGTCTTGCTGCCTTCGTTGCTGCAGGCGCTCAGCAGCAGCGCCATGCCCAGCAGGGCGAGCGGTTTCAGTTGCGTATTCAACGTCCTCATTTTGCACCTCCCGACCACGTCGTCAAGCCGATCCAGGTCGCGATCAGCGCCAGCACGGTGACGATCACCGACAGGACCAGGCCGGCAGGCATGACGGCCCAGGCATCCTTCGCATGCTGGAAGGCGTTGATGAGACCCAGCACGAAGGTCAGCAGGAGCAGGACCACGTAGAGCACGGGGCGGCCGGCCTTGCGCGGCGCGCGGATCAGGTTCACCAGGGCGCACAGCAGCGCCAGTCCGCAAAAGAGCTCGGCGCCGGCGATGAGCCAGGACGCGAAGTTGCTCCACTGGATCTGGTGGGTCTGGTAGTAGGCGATATCGCTCAGCAGAGCGCCGAGGAACAGGGGAACGGTTCCTGCCAGCAAAATCGTGTGAAGTGGTCCCGGCGGGCTCAGATAGGCCGGGTTGGCTGTGACGGTCGACGACATCGGCTTGTCCTTGATTGAGAATTAACTTAATCAAATGATATCGATGATCGCCCGACCCTGTCGCAATGTTGATTTTGCCAGTCGCTACGCCCGGCGCAGGATCGCCTCTATCCCCTGTGGCGCCACCGGCCTGCTGAAGCAGTAGCCCTGCATCTGGTCGCAGCCGTGCTCCTGCAGGAAGGCCAGCTGCTCCTGGGTCTCGACGCCTTCCGCGATCACGTTCAGCTTCATCGAGTGCGCCAGCGCGATCACGGCGTTGACGATGGCCGCATCGTCCGCGTCCTGGGTCAGGTCCATCACGAAGGAGCGGTCGATCTTGAGGCTGTGGATCGGGAAGCGCTTCAGGCTGGCCAGGCTCGAGTAGCCGGTGCCGAAGTCGTCGATCGCCAGCTGCACGCCCATGGCGGCCAGGCGGCCCATGGTCTCGGTCGCGGCCAGCGGGTTTTCCATCAGCACGCTCTCGGTGATCTCCAGGGTCAGGTAGGCCGGGTCGCAGCCGGTTTCCTTCAGCAGGGCGCCCACGCGCTGGGCCACGTCCTGGCCGAGGAACTGGCGCGCCGACAGGTTCACGCTGATGCGCACCGGCGGCAGGCCGGCGTCAGCCCAGGCCACCTGCTGGCGCATGGCCGTCGCCAGCACCCAGTCGCCGATCGGGACGATCAGGCCGGTCTCTTCGGCCAGCGGGATGAACTCGCTTGGTGCGACCATCCCGCGGTCCAGCGGCTGCCAGCGCAGCAGGGCCTCGACCCCGGTCACGGTGCCGCTGCCGATGTCGACCACGGGCTGGTAGTGCAGCAGGAACTCCTCGCGCTGCAGGGCGCGCTGCAGGGCGCCTTCCATGCGCAGGTGCTCGTAGGCCTGGGCGCCCATCTCGGCCGTGTAGAAGGAATAGTGGTTGCCGCCCTGCCCCTTGGAGCCGTACATCGCGCTGTCGGCGCATTTGAGCAGGGTGGTGCTGTCCTGGCCGTCGCGCGGGTACATCGCGATGCCGATCGAGCCGGAGGGGAAGACTTCCTGGCCGCGCAACATCATTGGCTGGAACAGGTTGTCGAGCAGCTTGCGCGCCACCTTGGCGGCATCGTCCTCGCCGGCCAGGTCGGGCAGCACCACGACGAATTCGTCACCGCCCTGGCGCGCCACGGTGTCGCTCTCGCGTAGGCTGTTTGACAGGCGGCGGGCGATCTCGACGATCAGCTGGTCGCCGGCATCGTGGCCCAGGCTGTCGTTGACGTGCTTGAAGCGGTCGAGGTCGATGAACATCACCGCCACCTGGCGCCGCGTACGGTGGGCGTGCATGATGGCCTGGCCCAGGCGGTCCTGCATCAGGACCCGGTTCGGCAGGCCGGTCAGGGCGTCGTGGTTGGCCATGCGCAGCAGGGCTTCCTCGGCCTGCTTCTGGCGCTGGATGTCCTTGACCACGCAGATGAAGCGCTGATTGCCGTTGGCGTCGCGCATGCTCGACACGGTGACGCTGACCCAGACGCGGGCGCCGTCGCGGCGCAGCAGGCGCTTCTCGCGCTGGTACTCGGTGATCTCGCCCGCCTTCAGGCCGCCGATCAGCGCCTGTTCGTCGGCCAGGTCCTCCTCGCTCATGAACTGCTGGTAGAAGCGGGACAGCAGCTCGATCTCGCTGTAGCCGAGGATCTGCGACATCTTGCTGTTGGTGCGCAGCACGCGGCCGTCGGCGGCCAGCAGCACGATGCCGACCGCGGCCTGGTTGAAGGTCAGGCGGAAGAATTCCTCGCTTTCCTGCAGGCGCAGGCGCGCCTTGCGGCGGAAGGTGATGTCCTGGCCGATCAGCAGCAGGATGTGGACGCCGTCCTTGCGGGCGCGCCGGATGTTGAAGTCGACGTAGCGCAGGCCGTCGGCGCGGCCGTCGAGCGTGACCAGCACATTGTCATGGGGGGCGCCGGTGCGCAGGGTTTCGGCGGCGCACTCGGCCAGCTCTGGACAAGGAATCAGTTCGATCAGCGGCAGCCTTGCCTCGGCCAGCGCCTCGTCCGGGGCGCCCAGCAGGTCGGCCATCATGCGGTTCATCGAACAGGCGCGCAGCTCGGCATCGACCACCACCAGGCCGGCCGGCATGCCGTCGATCACCTGCTCGAGATAGTTCTGGTTCTGCAGGCTGGCGCGCTGGTCGGCATGGGCATAGGTGTCGAGCGCCAGGCCCATGTCGAAGCAGACGATCTTGAGCACGGCGTCGCAGGCCGCCAGGAAGCGCTCGGGCTGGCCGTGCAGGCGGCGCCACAGGATGTCGTGCAGCTCGGACAGGTATTTGCGGTAGGCGCCGATATACCACTTCGGGTCCAGGCCGATGCGCTGGTGGGTCACACCTACGCTCAGGCGCTCGCGGATGTAGTCCTGACCGTAGTCGCCGTTCGTCAGGCTGCTGAAGTAGCTGGCCTGCACGTGGCGCAGGCGCGTCTCGGCGCCCGGACCGAGCAGGGTGCCCAGCTGCGGGAAGGCCAGCAAATGGGCATAGAAGCGGTCGGAAAAGGCGTCGCGCTGCGTGTCCAGCAGCTCGTGGATGTCGCGCAGCGCCGCCACGTCGGCCTCGCCCAGTTCGAGGAAGGCCTTGCGCGCCTCGACCTCGTCGGAATCGAGCCCGATCTCCTGCGCGATGTCGTCGATGACGTCCCTGAGGGCGCGCAACTCGTGGGAGGGAGAGGCGGGAGACTGTTCCGTGCTGCTTCGATGCGGGGTTGTCATGCGGGGCCTGCAGCTGAATATTTCGTTTTGGATAATGTCATTGCATGATAGCAATCCTCTAACAGGGGATCGAGTAAATATTCACGAATACTCACACCCTGTTGTTTATTAGCCATACTGTTGGTGTGGTTTTATTGCCTACCGTAAATAAACCCTTGGGATGGCGCAACACCTCGGCTGGAAGCCGGCAGCACATTAGGACGATTCCCAACCCGAGGAGACCGTCATGCGCCTGCCCCTTTCCCTTTCTCCCCTGCTCCTGCTGCTCGCCATCGGCAAGGCTCCCGCCCAGGATCTCGCCGTCACCGTCGCGCCCGTGCGACAGCAATATGGCCGCAACGACGAGGTGCAGGTGCGCGTTACGTTGACCAATACCAGCCCGGCGCCGCAATACGTGCTCAAGTGGCACACGCCGGTCGAAGGGATGACGGCGCCGCTGTTCGAGGTGCAGCGCGACGGCCAGCAGGTGCGCTACCTCGGCATCCACGCCAAGCGCCCCGCGCCCGGGCCAAACGACTACCTGCTGCTGGCGCCGGGCGCCACGCTCGGCAGCACCGTCGAGCTGTCGGCGCTCTACGAGATGAACGTGACGGGCTCCTACACGCTGCGCTACCGCACCAGCGCGTCAGGCCTGTTCGCGACGCCTTCCCTGCGTCCGCTGCCCGGCACCCTGGCCTCCAGCCCGGTCTCGATCTGGATCGAGGGCCGCCTGCCGCGCGGCGCCCGTCCGCCCGCCAAGGTGGCGGCAAGCGGGGCGGGACTGGAATTCAGCAAGTGCTCGAATGCCCAGCAGGAGCAGCTGGCGCTGGCGGTCGACGCGGGCCGCGCGATGACGGTCGACGCCCACACCTACCTGGGCGCCGGGCCGAACTACGGGGCGCGCTACACCGGCTGGTTCGGGGCGCCGGATGCGACGCGCGGGGCCAAGGTGACGGGCAATTTCGCGGCCATCCGCGACGCCTTCGAGAACAAGCCCCTCAAGGTCGACTGCGGCTGCAACGAGCCCTACTTCGCCTATGTCTACCCGGCCCAGCCCTACGCGATCTATGTGTGCAAGGCCTTCTGGACCGCCCCGCTCACGGGCACCGACTCGCGCGGCGGCACCCTGCTGCATGAGCTCAGCCACTTCGACGTGGTGGCCGGCACCGACGACCACGTCTATGGCCAGCAGGGGGCGGCCGAGCTGGCGCGCACCAGCCCCGAACGCGCCATCAACAATGCCGACTCGCACGAATACTTCGGGGAGAACACGCCGCCGCAGCAGTGACCGGAGCGCCGCCTAACACTTGTACAAACAATTTGCCAGCGCACGATTCGACATTTTCAGCTTCTGTTGATTTTTCACAAATTTTGTCACGCCGAGTTCGAATCGACTTTACACAAGCTCAGCATTCCGTAAATATGCATTTGGGTTCAATCCATATCACCGGAGCAACCTGATAAGGCCCGATAAAGGGCCACATAAAACTATTTTCATACGGAGAATGAACATGAGCTTCAATCGCTTCATGAAGTCGGCAGTCGGCATCGCTGCGCTCGCGGCAGCATGCAATGCAAGCGCGGCGCCCAAGGGCGTGGCGGTCACCCTCGCTCCCGAAAAGACGACGCTGGGCCAGACGGACGATGTGGTGGTGCGCGTCACCTTCACCAACACCTCGTCCGTGCCGCAGTACATCCTGAAGTTCCGCACGCCCTTCAATGGCATCGAGGAAGCACTGTTCGACATCAAGCGCGACGGCCAGCCCGTGCCCTACCTGGGCGCCCACATCAAGCGCGCGGCGCCGACCAGGTCCGACTACTTCGTGCTGAAACCGGGCGCCTCGCACAGCATGAAGGTCGAGCTGTCCGCGCTGTACGACATGAGCGTGAGCGGCGACTACCAGATCGCCTACAAGACCTCCTCGCCGCAGCTCTTCCTGGCCCAGCCGCAGGACAACGCCCGCACCGGCGTGGCCGCCGCCTTCGACGCCGACAACGCCGACAACGCCTCGCTCGCATCGAGCCCGGTGTCGGTCTGGATCGACGGCCGCGTGGCACGCGGCCAGAAGTCGCAGCTCATGCTCGACATCGAGGCGATGAAACGCGAAGCAGCGCAGCCGGCCGCGGCCAGCCTGAGCTTCAGCAAGTGCACCACCTCGCAGCAGACCACCATCACCCAGGCGATGTCGGCCGGCAGCAATATGGCCAACAACAGCGATGCCTACATGCAGAACGGCGTGATCGGCACCCGCTACACCAAGTGGTTCGGCGCCAACAACGCCACCCGCGTGGCCACCGTGAAGTCGCACTTCGCCGCCATCAAGGACGCCTTCGCCAACAAGCCGGTGACCGTGGACTGCGGCTGCAACCAGAACTACTACGCCTACGTCTACCCGACCCAGCCCTACAAGATCTACGTCTGCAAGGCCTTCTGGACCGCGCCGATGACCGGCACCGACTCGAAGGGCGGCACCCTGGTGCATGAGATGAGCCACTTCAACGTGGTGGCCGGCACCGACGACCACGTCTACGGCCAGTCGGGCGCCGCCAGCCTGGCGATCAGCAACCCGGCCCAGGCGGTCGACAACGCCGACTCGCACGAGTACTTCGCCGAGAACACCCCGGCGCTGAACTAAACGGCGAATCGTTTTTCGTAGGGTGGGCGGCTGTGCCGCCCACGCGTTCAACCGGCTGATGAATGGACGATACGTCTGCTCATACGGAATTTGGACGCGCGGACGGCGAAGCCGTCCACCCTACAACGGCCGGCGTGCCCGGGACGATTTCATTTGGCGAAGGTGAACCTGACCGGCGCCGCGGGACTGTGCGATATGGCATCGAGCTGCTTCACGTCCTTCAGGTATGGCCCGTCATAGCGGATCTCGTAGCTGTGCTTCCCCTTGTGGAAGGCATAGGTCGGCGTGATGTCGATGGTGTTCATGTGCATGGAGTGCGGCTTCACCTCCTGGTAGTCGCCGGCGGTGAGCGCGCCGCGCTTGACCATCATGCCGGTATAGTCGACCGGCCTTCCCTTCGCATCCAGCACCTCGAAGCGGCGGCCGGTCAGCTCGTCGCCGGCGGCCACTTCGCGCGGCACCCAGATCGGGGTGTCGCCGCGGTTCTCGATCGTCAGGCGCACCTTTACCTTGCTCGAGCCCGTCTCGACTTCGAGCTGGTGGCGCACCGGGGCATCCTTCTCCACCGCGCCGACGGCGCTCACCAGGCCACCCAGCGCGAAGGCCAGCACAGGCACAAATCGTTTGACATGCATGCGTGCTCCATGAAAGAAAATGTCACTCACTGTACCAGCAGCGGCTCCGGTGTCGTCGCGAGGATCATCACCGCCACGCGGCGGTTCCTGGCCTGGTTCAGCGGCGTGTCGTTCGGCGCCACCGGGCGCGTGGCGCCATGGCCGATGGCCGACAGGCGCGTATCCCGGACACCCTGCTCGATGAAGAGGCGCACCACGCTCGCCGCGCGCACCGCCGACAGTTCCCAGTTCGAGGCGAACTGCGCATTCGTGATCGGCAGATTGTCGGTGTGCCCTTCGACCTCGATCGCATGCGGATCGTTCTTGAGCAAACCGGCCACCTCGCCCAGCACCTCGCGCGCATCCGGCTGCAGCACGGCCTGGCCCTGGTCGAAGAGCACGCTGGCATTGAGCTCCACGCTGATGCCGCGCGCATTTTGCGTCACCCTCACCTGGCCCGATTTCACGAGGGGCATCAGGGTCGCCGTCAGGTCCCTGGCCAGCACTTCCATGCGTTCGCGCTCGCGCCGCGCCGCTTCCAGGCGCTTGCGGTTGACGATGTGGGAGAGCGGCAGCACCGGCTCGACATTGGTGTTCACCTGCGGCGCCGCGCCGCGTCCGCCGAAGGCGTCGCCCAGCGCTTCGGACAGCACCGCGTACTTGCCTTCGTTGACGATGGAGATCGCGTACATGACGACGAAGAAGGCGAACAGCAGGGTGATGAAGTCGGCGTAGGAAATCAGCCAGCGCTCGTGGTGTTCGCCGGCGCCCACTTCATCGTCGTAGCGTTTGCGCGCCATGGCAGGTCAATGACGCGCGAGAAGGCTGGCCACGCGCTCGTCGACCACGCGGGTATGGTCGCCCGAAGCCAGGTCATGGAAGACTTCGGCAAGGATTTCGTATTGAGCCACCTTGTCGCTGACGATGGCCTTCAGCTTGTTCCCGACCGGGTAGAAGAACAGGTTGGCCAGCCCCACGCCGTAGACGGTGGAGACGAAGGCGACGGCGATGCCCGAGCCGAGCCGCGACGGATCGGACAGGTTTTCCATCACGTGGATCAGCCCCAGCACGGCGCCCAGGATGCCGATGGTCGGCGCATAGCCGGCCGCCGACTCCCAGATGCGGGCCGCCTGGCGCTGCGAGAATTCATAGGCGCTGATCTCGCCCTCTAACAGGCTGCGGATCTTTTCGGGTGCGATGCCGTCCACCACCAGGCGCAGGCCCTTCTGGACGAATTTGTCGTTCGTTCCCATGTACTGCTCGAGAGAGAGAAGGCCGTCGCGCCGTGCCGAGAGGCTCCACAGCGCGATTTCCTGCGACAGTTTCTGGCGTCCGGATTTGGGCGGGAAAAAGACCCAGCGCAGCATGCGCATGCCCAGCGCGAAGCTGCGCTTTTCGCTCTGCAGCAGCACGGCGCCGAAGGTGCCGACCACCACGATGGCGAAGGCCGCCGGCTGGACCAGCGAGGCGAACTTGCCGCCGTCGAGCGTGTGGCCGACCAGGATGCCCGCGATCGCGAGCACCAGCCCGGCTACGCTTGCCCAGTCCACAACTGCTCCTTGAGGGCGGCGCGCAGCCGCGAGACCGCCTGGGTGTGCAGCTGCGACACCCGCGATTCGCTGACGCCCATGACGGCGCCGATTTCCTTCAGATTCAGTTCTTCCTCATAGTAGAGGCCCATCAGCATCTTCTCGCGCGGCGGGAGATTGTCGATGGCGTCGATGACGGCCTGGCGGAAGCCCGTATCGAGCAGGCTGCGCAGCGGATCGCTGTCGTCCACGGCATAGCGGTCGAGGAAGCCGTCGCTGCCGTCCTCGCTGTCGTGGAAGTCTTCGTAGTAGACCAGCTGGTGGCCGCCCGAGTCGCCCAGCATTTCCTGGTAGTCGGCGAGCGACATCTTGAGCGACTTGGCGATCTCGGATTCGCTGGCCGGACGTCCCAGGCGCTGGTTCAGCGCCTCCATCGCGGCCTCGACCTTGCGCATGTTCTGGCGCGTCGAGCGCGGCATCCAGTCGCTGTTGCGCAGCTCGTCGAGCATGGCGCCGCGGATGCGCAGCACCGCATAGGTCTCGAACTGGGCGCCGTGGTTGTCTTCGTAGCGGTTGATCGCGTCCAGCAGGCCCATCATGCCTGCCTGGACCAGGTCATCGACTTCCACCGAAGGCGGCAGCTTGGCCTTCATGTGGTGGGCAAGGCGCTTCACCAACGGCATGTGCTCCGTCAGCAAATGGTTCTTGTCCGCTTTCCCTTTGACCGTGTACATGCGTTAAGTGTTCTTTTTCTCTTGGTTCGGCTTGTCGAACGCGTGGGCGGGGGACCGCCCACCCTACAACTACCTGGTTTCATGCCCGCATCGCGTGCAAGGCAAACTTGCCAGCCAGCCTGCGAAACGCGACCGACGCGCCCGCCAGCGGGAAGGCATCGACCACGGCGCGGCCCAGGCGCGCGGCCCGGTGCAGGTACTCGTCGGCCGGCACCGAGCCCATCGAGCTCAGGCTGACCGCCAGGTAACGGCTTGCTGCGGTAGACATATTATCGTATACAACCTTGGCCTCGGCCTCTGTCGCGCCGGTAACGAGGATACCGAAGGGGCGGCGGCCCAGTTGCTGGGACAGGCGCTTGATCAGGGCGTAGGCATTCGTGATCGAGGCGGCGGAGGTTCCCACCTGCACCACGATCTCGGACGAGGCCATCAAGGGCAGCGGAAATTCGTCATCCGGGCCCAGTTCGCCGTCGACCATCACGATGCCGGCCTGCTTGACCAGCACGTCGAAGGTCTTGGCCAGGCGGCGGGTATCGGTATTGCCGATCGGCGTGCCGAGGGTGGCCACCGAAAAGCCTTGCGGCACGGCGTGCATCACCTGGTTCAGGGCCGCTTCCTGGCGCGCCACGTTGGCCAGCGTCGCCGCGCGGTTCAGGCCGAGGCGGCGGGCCACGCCGTAGTCGCGCTCGCAGGCGTCGACGATCAGGACTTCGTTGCCAGTCTGGGCCAGCGAGGCGCCCAGGTTGACCAGCATGGCGCCCTTGTCGTCTTCAGGGGTGGCGGAGAGGAAGGTCACGATGCGCGGGCGCGGGCCCTGCAGCATCCGGCGCAGGCCTTCGGCCTGGTCGAAGTCGAAACTAGCCAAGGTGCACCTCGCGCATGCCGCGGTCCTGGCTGAGTTTACCAGCTGCGGCCATCATCATCGGCAGGTCGGCGTCGCCGAACTGGGCTGCCGCGTTGCGGGTATTGCGGAAGGCGCGGTCGATCAGCATGGCGCGGTCGGCCAGGTGCAGGTCTTCCGGCACGCGCTGGCCGTTCGAGATGTAGTGCAGGTTCAGCTTCTGGCGGATCACGACGTCCAGCACATTACCGATGGAAGCGGCTTCGTCCAGCTTGGTCATGATGCAGCCGGCCAGGCCGGTGCCCTGGTAGGCGCGCACCACTTCGTTCAGGGTCTCGTTGGTCGAGGTCGCGTTCAGGCACAGCAGGCGCTTCACGTCGGCGCCGGATTCGCTCAGCATGGCAACCTGCTCGGTCACCATCTGGTCGCGCTGCGACATGCCGATGGTGTCGATCAGCACGGTGTGCTTGTTCTTCAGCTCTTTGAGGGCAATGCGCAGGTCGGCCTCGTCCTTCACCGAGTGCACCATCACGCCCAGGATCTTGCCGTAGATGCGCAACTGTTCGTGGCCGCCGATACGGTAGGCATCGGTGGTGATCAGGGCCAGCTTGTCCGGGCCGTGACGCATCACGCAGCGGGCCGCCAGCTTGGCGGTGGTGGTGGTCTTGCCGACGCCGGTCGGACCGACCAGGGCGAACACGCCGCCACGGTTCAGGAGGTCGTCTTCGTTGGCAATCGTCGTCAGGTTGCGCGCCAGGACGGTCTTGATCCAGCGCAGCGCGTCGGCGGCGTCTTTCGTCGCCGGCATTTTTTCGATGAGGTAGCGCGCCAGGGTCGCCGAGAAGCCGGCGGCCAGCATCTCGCGCAGCACGGCGGCTTTCTGGGGCTCGCGCTGGGCGGTGGCGTTCCAGGACAGCTCGGCCAGCTGGGTTTCCATCAGGCCGCGCATGGCGCGGATTTCGTTCATCATGCCGCTCATTTCCTGGGCGGCGGATTCCTTGGCCTGGGCGATGGCGGCGCTCATCATCTGGGTCATGGCGGCCATGTCGATGCCCGGCTCCGGGCTTGGTGCGCGGCGGTTGACGTAGGTCGGCGGGATTTCCGGCTCGATGGCGGGAGCGGCGCGGCGCTCCACATAGGGCCGGGCCACGTCAGGCTGGCCGGCGAACGGATCCATCATCTGCGCAGCAGGTGCGGCGGCGCGCGGAGCCGGCTGCTGGCGCACTTGTGGCTGCGGATCGCGGGCAGCGGCGGCGAAGGCGCTACGCGAGAAGGTCGGTTCCGGGTCGAAATCGTTGTCGAAAGCGCTGAAGGCGGCCGGCTGCGGCTCTTCGATGGCCGGGGCGGACAGCGAGGCGACGTCGTCGTTGTCCAGCGCCAGGATCTCGACCACGCCGTCGACCGGACGGTTCGAGAGGATGACCGCGTCAGGACCCAGCGCTTCGCGCACCTTGCGCAATGCATCCCTGGAAGTCGCTGCAGTAAATTTCTTCACGTTCATCTTGTTCTCCGCACTTCAATCATGTTCGCCGCGGGCGAAAACGCCCGTCCATAGCCAGCATTATTGGCGATGCCGTGAGGAAACCATCGGGGGAAAAGGAAGGGGAAAGAGGCCTATTTCAAAAGGCGGATGAAGAGGGCCGCCCGGACCAGCGTGACAAACGAGCAAATTTGCGGCATCTCAGCCGACTACGTAGGCGCCCAGCCTATGCTCGACAAGGTGTTTCAGACGCCTGTTCGGAGAAACATACATATGCTGGACAGTCCCATAAGAACGTATGGATGGAAGACCGCCACGTGAAGAGCATCGCGGCTCGTGCCACCTTTGCCGTCTGGGTATTTGCCGCCACAGCTGCCTTGGCCCAGCTGTGGCTCGCCCGCCCCGATCTTGGCCCGCAATTTCCGCCTGCCTTCTCTCTCTGGCTGGTCGAGCGCTACGGCTCGACCAATGGCGAGGAACTGTGCGATCTCGAAACCCTGCTGGCGCTCGCCTGCGCCTTCCTGCTGGTGGTTCTCCTTACCTTATCGGTCCTGCTGCTCCTCCGGCGTCGCAGACCAGCGCACTGATACGCCCGGATCTCTCTTACATCGGCACGCCCACCAGGCTGGTCACCCGGATCGTCTTGGACTCGGGAACCTCGTTGTGCGACAGCACCTTCAGCTGCGGCACCGCGCGGCGCAGGAAGCGCGACAGCAACACGCGCAGCGGTGCCGGCACCAGCAGCACGGGGGTGTGGCCCAACTGCTCCTGCTGCTGGGCGGCGTTGGCCGCCTGTTGCGCAATCGTGTCGGCCAGGCCCGGCTCGATGCCGGTGCCGTCGCCGCCCGCTCCCATGGCCTGCATCAGGAGGCGCTCGAGGCGGTTGTCCAGGGTCATGACCGACAGCTCGTTGGTGCCCGGGAACAGCTGCTGGACGATGGCGCGGCCCAGGGCTACGCGCACCATGGCGGTCAGCTCGTTCGGGTCCTGGGTCTGGCCCGCGTATTCCGACAGCGCTTCGATGATGGTGCGCATGTCGCGGATGTGCACGCCTTCCTGCAGCAGGTTCTGCAGCACTTTCTGCAGGGTCGACAGGGAGACGACCTTCGGCACCAGCTCGTCCACCAGCTTCGGACTCGCCTTGCCCATGTGATCGAGCAGGTCTTGGACTTCCAGGCGGCCCAGCAGTTCCGAGGCGTGCATGGTGATCAGGTGGTTCAGGTGGGTCGCCACCACGGTGCCGGCGTCGACCACGGTGTAGCCCATGCTTTGCGCCTCGTCGCGCAGGCTGGCGTCGATCCAGGTCGCGGGCAGGCCGAAGGCGGGGTCGGTGGTCACCAGGCCCGGCAGCGTGCCGCTGGCCATGCCCGGGTTGATCGCCAGGAACTGGCCGTTCATCGCTTCGCCGGTGCCCACTTCCACGCCCTTCAGGGTGATGCGGTAGGCCGAGGGTTTCAGTTCCAGGTTGTCGCGGATGTGCACCGGCGGTGCCAGGAAGCCGACTTCCTGGGCGAATTTCTTGCGGATGCCCTTGATGCGCTTGAGCAGCTCGCCGCCCTGGTTCTTGTCGACCAGGGGAATCAGGCGGTAGCCGACTTCCAGGCCCAGGGTGTCGACCGGCATGACGTCCTGCCAGGTCGCCTCTTCCGACTCGGCCGGGGCCGCCGCGCCGCCCGCGGCGCCACCGGCAGCCGCCGCCGCTTCAGCCTCGGCGGCTTCCCTCGCCGGCTGGTCCTTCTTGCGCTTGGCAATCATGTAACCGCCGCCGCACAGGGCGCTGCCCAGCAGCAGGAAGACCAGGTTCGGCATGCCCGGGATCAGGCCCAGGGCGAAGATGATGCCGCCGGTGATGTACAGGGCTTCCGGACGGGCGAACAGCTGGTTGGTCACCTGGCTGCTGATGTCGTCTTCGTTGGCAACGCGCGAGACCACCATACCAGCCGCGATCGAGATGATCAGCGAGGGGATCTGCGCCACCAGGCCGTCACCGATGGCCAGCAGGGTATAGGTTTCCGCCGCCTGGCCGACAGCCAGGTCGTGCTGCACGACGCCGACGATCAGGCCGCCGATCACGTTGATCAGGGTAATCATGATGCCGGCGACGGCGTCGCCCTTGACGTATTTCGAGGCACCGTCCATCGCGCCGTAGAACTCGGCTTCCTGCGACACCTCGTTGCGGCGCTTGCGCGCTTCGGCTTCGCCGATCAGGCCGGCGTTCAGGTCGGCGTCGATCGCCATCTGCTTGCCCGGCATCGCGTCCAGGGCGAAGCGCGCGCCGACTTCCGCGATACGGCCCGCACCCTTGGTGACGACCGAGAAGTTAATGATCGTCAGGATGATGAAGACGACGATACCGACGGTGAAGTTACCGCCGATCAGGAAGTGGCCGAAGGCCTCGACCACCTTACCGGCAGCGGCGCCGCCGGTGTGGCCTTCGGTCAGCACGATACGGGTCGACGCCACGTTCAGCGCCAGGCGCAGCATGGTCGAGACCAGCAGGATGGCCGGGAAGGCCATGAAATCGAGCGGCTTGACCGTGTACAGGGCGGTCAGCAGCACGATGACGGACAGCGCGATGTTAAAGCTGAAGAACACGTCCAGCACGAAGGCCGGCAGCGGCAGGATCATCATCGCCAGCAGGACGACGATGAAGAGCGGGGCGGCGAGCGCGCTCGCGCCCCGCGCTCCGAGGCCGCTTGCCCATGCCGGCAGTTTGATGCTATTCATTAATGCAACGCTCCATTATTCGCACTGCCTGGCCCCTTGTAGGCCGGGTCGTTCGGGTCCATCTCGGCCGGCACCGCCAGTTTCGTCGGACGATCCGGGTAGACGCCATCGCCTTTCTTGTAGGCGCGCAGCTGGTAGACGTAGGCCAGGACTTCCGCCACCGCCGAGAACAGTTTTTCCGGGATCTCTTCGTCGATGTCGGTATGCTTGTACAGCGCACGGGCCAGGGCCGGGGCTTCCAGCAGGGTCACCTTGTGCTCGGCGCCCAGTTCGCGGATCTTGGCCGCCACGTCGTCCACACCCTTGGCCACCACGCGCGGTGCACCCTTCTGGCCGTCGGTGTACTTCAGCGCCACCGCATAGTGGGTCGGGTTGGTGACGATCACATCCGCAGTAGGGACATTCTGCATCATGCGGCCGCGCGCCATTTCGCGCTGCATCTGGCGAATCTTGCCCTTAATCTGAGGATTGCCGTCCGATTCCTTCGATTCCTGGATCATTTCCTGGCGCGTCATCTTCATCTTGTCGTGGTAGTGCCAGAGCTGGTACGGGGCGTCGATCAGGGCGATCGCGCCATAGGCGCCGACGATGAAGAGGAAGGCCTTGCCCATCAGCTCGCCCACGTGGGCGCTGCCGACATTGAGCGGCTCGAGGGCCAGGCCGAGCATTTCTTCCTTCTCTCCCATGATGACCACCCAGGCCACGGCGCCGATCACCAGGGTCTTGGCGACGGCCTTCAGGAGTTCGACCAGGGAATTGGTGGAGAACATGTTGCCGACACCCGTGATCGGGTTCAGTTTCATGAAATTCGGCATGAATGCCTTGCTGGAGAAGTTCCAGCCGCCGATGAGCAAGGGCGAGGCGAGTGCGATCAGCATGATGGCGCCGGCCAGCGGCAGGCAGGCAAGCAGCACCGCCACCAGGTCGGTGGTGATGCGTTCGATCAGGATCGAGGGGTTGTAGACCTGCTCGCGGTTCAGCGAGAGGCCGGACTGCAGGGCAAGCTCGAGCTTGCCGACGAGCGAACCGCCGGTCATCCACAGACCGGCGCCGGCAACCATCAGGACAGTAAACGTGGCAAGTTCGCGCGACCTGGGAACGTCGCCTTCTTCGCGGGCTTTATCGAGCCTTTGTTGTGACGCTGGTTCTGTCTTTTCTGCGTCGCTGTCTTCCGCCATCCACCGCGCTCCTGTTGATCATGCCTGCCGAAAACAGGATTATCTCAGGTGTTGCCGCACGGCTAGAAGCGAAACAGGGTCGGAAATACCCTCTATTTGCGTTTGTTCGCGGGAAAGCAACTCAGCAGTAAGTGTCAAGCTGCGGATTGCTGGCAGCTTGCCAATGACAGACTAGAAAGTTCCTAAAAATCGTACCGGCTGGGTGAACTTTTCTCGACAAGTAGTACGACAACGCAAATCCAGCCGATGAATGGAATCAGCCACATCAGCAGCCACCAGCCGCTGCGATTGGTGTCGTGCAGGCGGCGCACGCCAGCAGCCAGTGATGGGAGCAGCATGGCGAGATTGAAGATATATACCAGCGCGTCACTGACTAGTCCCAGAGCCCAGGACGTTACGACCAGGAACAGGAAAAACCACCAGTACTCGGAACGCGAGGCGACACCGCGGAACGTCGCGTATTTGCTCAGGCAAGTCGTAATCGATTCGGTAAAGGTCATGTCGTATTCGTTCACCAGAAAAGTTGAAATGCAGCAACATATCATATCGCTTTCCCTGCAAATGCCGAAGATTGTCACAGCGGTGCTAAAGCAGACGGCGCGACCACTAAACTCCGGGGGAGATGGTTGCCTTGCGTAGGCAAACATCCCGAACTTCATTATTGTTGTGCAGGCTGCAACCTTGATGGAGGATGACATAGTGAAAAAAATAGCCGCCCTGCTCGCCCTTGCCCTGTCGGGCACCCTTGCCACGTCCGCGCAGGCGGGCAACCCGATCGTCCCCGGCTGGTATGCCGACCCCGAGATCCGCATCTTCGGCAAGACCTACTGGATCTACCCGACCTTCTCCGCCCCCTACGGCGCGCCCGGCCGCGCATCCACCTTCACACCGGAACAGCAGCGCATGCGCGAGCGCAAGGACCTGATCTGGGAGCCCTACCTGCACCAGACCTATATGGACGTCTTCTCGTCGACCGACCTGGTGCACTGGACAAAGCATCCACGCGCGCTCGACGTCGAGAACGTGAAGTGGGCGGCCTATGCCCTGTGGGCGCCGTCGGCCATCGAACACAAGGGCAAGTACTACCTCTTCTTCGGCGCCAACGACATCAAGAGCAACGGGCAGCTGGGCGGCATCGGCGTCGCGGTCAGCGATCGCCCCGAGGGGCCGTTCAAGGATGCGCTGGGACGCCCGCTGATCGACCAGATCGTCAACGGCGCCCAGCCGATCGACCAGATGGTGTTCAAGGACGACGACGGCCAGGTCTACATGTACTACGGCGGCTGGAAGCACGCCAACGTCGTCAAGCTCGCGCCCGACCTGCTCAGCGTCGTGCCCCTCCCGGACGGCAGCACCTACAAGGAGATCACGCCCGACCCGGCCTATGTGGAAGGCTCCTTCATGGCCAAGCGCAAGGGCGTGTATTACCTGATGTGGTCCGAGGGCGGATGGACCGGGCCGGACTACAAGGTCGCCTATGCCATGAGTGCATCGCCCTTCGGTCCCTTCAAGCGCATCGGCACCATCCTGCAGCAGGATGCGCGGATCGCGCGCGGCGCGGGGCACCACTCGGTAGTGAACATCCCCGGCACCGACGACTGGTACATCGCCTACCACCGCCGTCCGCTCGACAAGACCGACGGCAGCCATCGCGAGATGGCGATCGAGCCGATGTTCTTCAATGCGGATGGAACCATCAAGCCGGTGGTGCTGACCAAGGAAGGTGTGAAACCCCGGCAGCTGTAGGGTGGTCGGCTTCGCCGACCGCCCTACGCCTACGCGGCTTTGCCGCCGGGGAAGCTCACCACCGTCCCGTCGAACTGGAAGGCGCCCGCCTCTAGCAGCTCCCATTCGCCCTCCCCCTTGAGGCGCAGCACGTGGGTGTGGTGGCGCAGCACCGCCGGCCGGTGGGCGATGCTGACCAGGGTCGTGCCCTTCGCGCGCAGCAGCGCGTACAGCGCCGCCTCGTTGCCGCTGTCGAGCGCACTGGTCGCCTCGTCGAGGAAGACGATGCGCGGTGCGTGCACCAGCACGCGGCCGAAGGCCAGGCGCTGCTGCTCGCCGACCGAAAGCAGCTTGTCCCAGTCCTGCACGGCATCCAGGCCGCCCGCGCGTTCCGCCAGCCGCGGCAGGTGAACCTGCTGCAGGATGCGCAGCAGCGCCTCGTCGTCCAGCGGCGAGCTGCTGCCCGGGTAGACCAGCTGGCTGCGCAGGGTGCCCGGCTGCAGATAGGGCTGCTGCGGCAGGAAGAAGCAGTCTTGCGCAGGCGGATGGTGGATGGTGCCGCTGCCCCTGCACCACAGTCCCGCAATCGCCCGCAACAATGAACTCTTGCCGCAGCCGCTTTCGCCGGTGATCAGGAGGGCGTCGCCCGGTTTCAAGGCGAGGCTCAGCGCCTTGACCAGCACCCGGTTCGACTGCGGCGGATGCAGCGTCAGGTTTTCCAGCGCGAGCTGCTGCGCGGGGCGCATCGCGATGCGCGGCTCGTTCGCGGGCTCCTGGCCTTTCGCATCCGGCAGCACCAGCCGCGACAAGGCATGCAGGCGGCCGATGCCCGCGACAAAGCGGCTCAGGCTCTCGAAATTGTCGACGATGACCCCGACGGCGGACAGCACGGCGGTGAACGCGCCGGCGGCCTGCACCGCCCTGCCCACCTCGAGTTCGCCCGACAGCACGCCCTGCGCCAGGATCACGAAGGGCAGCACCAGGGTCAGCTGGCTGAAGGTACGCTGGAACAGGTTCAGCGAACGCTGGCGCCTGATCAGGCCTGCGAAGTTGCGGAACACCTTGTCGAAAGCGCCGTCGATGTGTGCGCGCTCCTGCGCTTCGCCGCGGTAGAAGGCGATCGATTCGGCATTCTCGCGCAGGCGCATCAGGCTGAAACGGAAGTCCGCCTCGCGCCGCAGCTGCCAGAAGTTCAGGTGGATCAGCGGCTTGCCGAAGACGTAGAGCGCGACCACGGTGCCCACCAGCGCATAGGTCACCAGTACGCCGACCAGCAGGTGCGAGATCGACCACAGCACGGCGCTGAAGGCCACCAGCTGCATCAGCGAGCCGAGGAAGATCAGGAGGAAATGGATCGACCTGCCGGTGAAGCTGTTGATGTCTTCGCTGATGCGCTGGTCGGGATTGTCGATCTCCTTGTCGCCGTCCAGCGCATAGTACTTTCGTCCGCCCAGGTAGCCGTCGAGGAAGCGGCCGGTGAGCCAGCGCCGCCACTGGTTGGCGAACAGGTCGCGCATGTAGTAGTAGAAGGCGTAGGCCGGCACCGCGAAGGCCAGGATGAACAGGCAGGCGCGCACCGAGGTCCAGAAGCGCTCGGCGTTCCTGCCCGCCAGCGCCGAGGTCATCTCGCCGGCCTGCTCGTTGAGCATGACGGCCAGCTTGGTCTCGACCAGCATCAGCACGACCAGCAGCAGCAGCAGGGACCAGGCCTTGCCCTTCTGGTCTCCCAGCCAGTAGGGTTTCGCCACGCCGAGGAACTGCTTCCAGGCCGCGAGCGACAGTGGCGGTGTCCGGGGCGGTGTCGCAGCCGCCGTCGTGGTCTCGTTCTTCGAAGCGTCGGCGGTTGCGGATGGTGGCGTGCTCATGGCGGTGACTGCGGTAACCCGGCTGGGTGTTAATTCACCTCCAGAATACGGCTGGGCACAGGAGTGTTCCGTGCGAAAACGGACATAGTGCCCGGCCCTTTACTTGAATACCACCCGCGCGACGACCGGATGGTGGTCGGACGGATAGCGTCGATCGACGGAGTCGCTCAGCACCGCATACTTGAGCACCTCGGCGTGGCGGTCGACGAAGATGTAGTCGATCCGGTCCTGCATGGCCGCATCGAGGCGGAACGCGTTGAAGGTGCCGACCGGGCCGTAGGGCGGCGACTGACTGATCTGGCGTGCATCGCGCATCGTCTTCGCCATTGCCTGGATCTGCACGGTTTCCGGGGTCGAGTTGAAGTCGCCCACGCAGATGGCGGGCTCGCCGCGGGCGATCTCGGCGATCTTGCGCAGCACCAGGTCGGCCGAGGCGCGGCGGGCCTGCTCTCCCTCGTGGTCGAAATGGACCGAGAACACGTAGAACACGCGATTGTTCGTGCGATCGCGCAGGCGCGCCCACGAGGCGAGCCGATGGCAGCAGGTGGCGTCCCAGCCGAAGGAAGGACGGTCGGGCGTTTCGCTGAGCCAGAAGTCGCCCTTGCCCAGCAGCGCGAAGCGGCTCTTGCGGAAGAAGATGGCGGAATGCTCGCCGGCCTGCCTGCCGTCGTCGCGGCCGACGCCGACGTGGTCGAACTCCGCCATCTGCGCCAGGTCGGCGATCTGGCCCGCCAGTCCTTCCTGGGTGCCGAAGACGTCGAACTCGTGGTAGCGGATCAGGGCCTTGACCGCATCCTTGCGGGCCGGCCAGGCATTGGAACCGTCGCCGGGATTGTTGTAGCGCAGGTTGTAGGTGGCGACGTTGAAAGGTTCGGCGGCCGACGCGGCGGGCATCCAGGCCATGAGGATCAGCGCGGCGCAGGCAAGAAAACGTGAGAGAGAACGTGTGTTCATGTGAATGGTCCTGAAATGAAATGCACCCGTAGAGTTAAGCACATTCGGGGCAATGTGTTGCGCAAATGAACGAGAAGCCGCCGCGTTTTAGGCCTTTTACTAAAACGTCGGCGACCGTCATTCGCCCTGGCGTGTCCCCTTGCGATAGTCGCTCGGGCTGCTGCCGGTCCAGTGCTTGAATGCGCGGCAAAAGCCGGTGGCGTTCGAGAAGCCCAGGTCGAAGGCCAGCGCCTCCACGCCGGTGTTCGAGTTGGTCAGCCGGTGGACCGCGATATCCCGGCGCAGCCCGTCCTTCACCGACTGGAAATGCGTGCCCTCTTGCGCGAAGCGCCGGTTGAGCGTGCGCACGGAGGTGTGCAGGGCCTGCGCGAGATCCTGGATCGTGACCGGCTGCGCGATGTGCTGCTCGAGGTAGTCGCGCGTCCTTGCGGTGAGCGAGGCGCGGTGGAAGGCGCTGAAGGTCCAGTCCTCGGGCGCCCGCTTCAGGAAGGCCCACAGCTCGTGCTTCTCGCGCCTGAACTGCTCGGCGCAATCCCGGTAGTGGAAATCGACACCCGTTGCCGCAGCGTCGAAGCGCAACTCGCCGGGAAACAGGAAAGCATAGTCCTCCGCATGCCGGGGCCGGGCAAAGCTGAAGGAGATCAGGTGGAGGCTGATCTCCCGGCCCAGCAGCCAGGAGGCGATGCCGTGGACCAGCTTCATCATGAGCTCGTGCGCCAGCGGCGCGATCCGGGCGCCGGGCGCGCGCTCCACCACCCTGATGCTCACCAGCCGGTTCTTCGTCGAGATCTGCAGGCGGAAGTCGTCCAGCAGCAGGTTCCAGAAGCGCACGAAGCGATTCAGGGCCACCAGCACGGTCGGCGCGTCCAGCAGGCTGAGCATCAGGTACTTCAGGGTGCCGCTGCGGATCGGCCTGGACCACAGCCCCAGCATCTCGTCGTCGAGCGTCGCCGCCACCGTCCGGTACAGCGCCGCTTACTGCTGGCGCGTGAGACGCGCGTCAGGCTGCACCAGCAGGGATTGGGGAATCGCCGCGCTGCCGAGTGCGAGCAGCGCCGCCTCCTCGCCGTGACGGGTGCGCAGGGCGTCGAGCATCCCGTGCAGGAAATGCGCCGAGACCGTGAGGGAGCGTTGCCAGGACTGGTTCATGGGTCCGCATTATGGCGCACTTTGCACATTGATTGGCGCGATCAGCGAACTATTCCGATGACGCCTTCCTATACTGGCGCATGAATTCTACCGCTCCCGATCCTTGCAAGGGCCGGCGGCTGGCGTATTTTGCAAATCTGACAGGAGCACCGTGTGAGTGCAAAGCGTATTGTCGTGACCGGCATGGGAATGGTGTCGCCCCTGGGCGTCGGCGTCGAGGCTGCCTGGCGGCGCCTGCTGGATGGCCAGTCCGGCCTGGTCGCCCTGCCGGCTGAAGTCACGGAAGGGATTGCGGCCAAGGTCGGCGGCGTGGTGCCGGCCTTGAGTGCGGATCGTCCGTGGGGCTTCGATCCCGACCTCGCGGTCGAGCCCAAGGACCAGAAGAAGATGGACCGTTTCACCATGTTCGCCCTGGCCGCGGCACAGGAAGCCCTGCGGCAGGCCGGCTGGGAGCCCGAGACCGACGAAGCGCGTGAACGCACGGCCACCATCGTCGGTTCCGGCGTGGGCGGCTTCGGCGCCATCGTCGATGCTGTCAGGACGACGGACGGGCGCGGACCGAAACGCCTCTCGCCATTCACGGTGCCGAGCTTCCTCGCGAATATGGCGGCCGGCCACATCTCGATCCGCCACGGCTTTCGCGGCCCGCTGGGCGCGCCGGTGACCGCCTGCGCGGCCAGCGCGCAAGCCATCGGCGACGCGATGCGCCTGATCCGTGCCGGCGAAGCCGACGTCGCCGTGTGCGGCGGCGCCGAAGCCTGCATCGACCGCGTCAGCTTCGGCGCCTTCGCGGCCGCGCGCACCATGTCCACCAGCTTCAACCAAGAGCCGTCCCGCGCCTCGCGTCCTTTTGATGTCGCGCGCGATGGCTTCGTCATGAGCGAAGGCGCCGGCATGCTGGTGATCGAGGAACTGGAACACGCCCTGCGGCGCGGCGCCACGCCGATCATGGAACTGCTCGGCTACGGCACCAACGCCGACGCCTTCCACATGACCTCCCCGCCCGACGACGGCGCCGGCGGGCGGCGTGCGATGGAATTGGCGATCCGCCAGGCAAAGCTGGCGCCGGAACAGATCGGGCACCTGAACGCGCATGCGACGTCCACGCCGGTGGGCGACATCAGCGAACTGGCCGCCATCCGAACCATTTTTGGTGCGGGGCGTGGCCCGGCCGTGTCGGCCACCAAATCCTCGCCGGGCCACCTGCTGGGCGCGGCCGGCGGCGTGGAGGCGATCTTCACGGTGCTGGCGCTGCGCGACCAGGTCGCGCCGGCGACCCTGAACGTGGAGCAGCGCGATCCGGCGGCGGAAGGGGTCGACATCGTCCGCGGCGCGGCGCGCGCGATTGCGACGGACTATGCGATCTCGAACGGGTTCGGTTTTGGGGGCGTGAACGCGAGCTTGCTTTTTAGTCGCATGCGATACGTTCCTTAATTATTTCTCCCGCGCAGGTATGTGAACCAGATTCTTTAATTCTTCCGCAGTCGGTTGCTGGGCAGCAGTTTCGAACTTCCCTTTTTCTACCGCCACAATCCCGGCAACCAGTGCGCCGGCAAGCCCGCCTGCCGCGCCGGCCTGCGCGGGCGTCAGGGAGGTATTGACGACGGATGCTGCGACAAGTGAATTTACGCCGTCGCTTGTCCGCGATGCCGGACTCGACGGCTGACGAGATGCCGCACTCGCGATCGCGGCATCCACATCTTCGAGTGAATGACCGAAGTTCGTCGACGCGCCAGTACCGTTCACCGTGTACACCACAGTGTCCGAGCGAGAATCCCGAGGCACATACAACACACAGTCGAAGACTGCAAATATCTTATCCTGAAGGTGCTTGCCCCCCCATCCGGCCTCAAGTAACTTAGTGCGGAAGCACAATGGTGGGCCTTGATAATAAGTTCCTTTTTGATCGGCAAACGCAGCCCGATACTCACCTTGGCTGAGCGAGAACTCGACGTGGTTCCTTATATATTTGACATTTTCAGGGAGGCTTACTGCGCTACCATCGCTGACGGGAGTCAAACTGGCTTGCGAAATTGCACAAGCGGTCATTGTAGACACGACAAGTAATGCGACAGTCCAACGGATAAGCATCGGGGTCTCGAAAAATATGGCACTAAATTTCTAGGAAAGTGGGCTTAGAATATTTGCCCTGGACATTTATAGAACTGAGCTAAGGCTTATAAATAATATTACATTATTGCCTTCTCATCAAGATCGCAAGGCTGACTTGCAAGGGAATCGAATATTTGGCTTGAGGTCATTCTTACCTCTTCCATGTTCCGACAGGCTTTGTTGCGTAAATCAGGTCCGGCCAGCGTAGAACGCGTCGCTCCGGTAGCCTGAACGGACGGAACCAGCTCCACAGAAGTATCGCACCACCAACTGGAAGGCATAACGAAGCGCTGAAGTCACTCGGCTCGCTGCTCATCTGGTTTGATCCGAGCATGCGCTGGCATGGGCAGTCGAACGGCAAACGCTGGCGCAGCCAGACCTTCAGCGACGAGACGATCCAGTTCTGCCGGAGCTTCAGTGCCTGTTCAATTTACCACTGCGCCAGACTATGGGCATGACACAAAGCGTGCTGCGCTGGCTGGACTCGACTAACCGGTACCGGACTACGGCACGGTTAGCCGGCGCCAGAAAACGCTGCAGGTCGCTATCGGCGCAGCCTTGTCGAAACCAAAATGCGCTCTTTCAAGGTGCTGGGCGAACGCATCATGGCACGTGACTTCGATCGTCAGGTCACCGAATTGCAGGTGCGAGCGGCTGTGCTGAATCGCTTCACTCGGCTGGGAACTCCTGTCACGGTCCCAGCGTTATAAAACGAACTACAAATAGCGTGGTAATCCCCCCATTTTTAGAGCACGCTAAAAGCAGAGGTTAAGCGGCGAGCGCCAATTTCTGTTTTGGCGTGATACCGCCGAGCGCCATGTTGGGCCGGTCGTGATTGTAGGTCCACAGCCAGTTAGTGGCAAATTCCTGGATTTCGTCGAGCGTCTCGAACAGATGATGGGCAAGCCAATCATAGCGAACGGTCCTGTTGTAGCGCTCGACATAGGCGTTCTGTTGGGGCTGGCCAGGCTGGATAAAATCGATGCGAATGCCGCGCTTTGCTGCCCATGCCAGGGTTACCGCGCTGATGTATTCAGGACCGTTGTCGCAGCGGATCGCGTTCGGCTTGCCGCGCCATTCGATGATGCGGTCGAGCGAGCGGATCACGCGTTCGGCCGGCAGCGAGAAGTCGACCTCAATGCCCAAGCCTTCGCGGTTGAAGTCATCGATCACATTGAACAAACGGATGCTGCGCCCATCGGCAAGCTGGTCGTGCATAAAGTCCATCGACCAGCTCTGGTTGATTGCGGTCGGCACCGTCAGCGGCAGCGGCTTCTCGCGCACCAGGCGATGGCGCGGCTTGATCCGCAAGTTCAGCTCGAGCTCGCGATAAATCCTGTAGACGCGCTTGTGGTTCCATTTAAAGCTCTTCACATTGCGCAGGTACAGGAAGCACAGCCCGAAGCCCCAGTTTCGCTGGTTGTTCGTCAGCCGCACCAGCCAGTCGGCAATGACAGCATTTTCCGCGTCCAGCTTGGCCTTGTAGCGGTAGCACGTCTGGCTAATCCCAAACGCCTTGCACGCCAGCTTCACCGTAGCTGCCCGCTCTGTTACCGCCCACTGCGCCATCTCCCGCCGTTGAGTTGGCGCTACCATTTTTTTGTGAGCGCCTCCGCAACGATCTCGGCCTTCAGGCGCTCCTCAACGTACATCTTCTTGAGGCGCCGGTTTTCCTCCTCCAGTTCCTTCATGCGTGCCATCAGCGAGGCGTCCATGCCGCCGAACTTGGAGCGCCACTTGTAGAACGTGGCGTTGCTAATGCCGTGCTCGCGGCACAGCTCCGGTACCGGATTGCCGGCTTCGGCTTGCTTGAGGATGGCGATGATCTGGCTGTCGGTAAAGCGGGAGGTCTTCATGCAGAGCTTTCAATGTCTTAAGTAGAAAATTCTACTTCTGATCGCGCTCTTTTTGTGGGGGGGGGGATTACCGCGTCAGCTCGGCCATCACTCGATTTACTCAACCAATTCCAGCCGAACGGCAAGCAAGACGATGACGAAATACACGGCGATGTCGAGGATCAGCGGCCCTACGAGGAGCGTGTCTTCAAAGAAGAAGAGCCGTCCCTCTACCGATATTCCCGGATGATCGAACAGGTAGGCGAAAGGAAAGCCGCCCTTCAGTGCGGGCTTGTAGCAGGGAGCGTTCCCACCTGGACCGCACAAGTTGCCGTCCTGGACCAGCTCGGGGCCGATGCGCTCGATATTGGACGACAGCAGCGCCAGCGTCACTGCTGCAATGAAGGCGAGGATCAGGAGACCGAGTCTGGCCGGACGTAGATGCATGGCGGGCGACGTGCAGCAGACAAGTGATGCACGCCATCCGCTTCGTGGCGAAACGGATGGCGGGAACGGCTAGCTTAGCGCTTCCACAGAGCCGTTGCGAACTGCAAGCGCTTCTCTTCGCGATCTTCGAAGGCGAAACGCGTGGCGCAGCCGGCCTCGGCGCTGCAATCGAGGTTGATCACGGCATCCTTCCACTCCCACTGGGCCGTGCGGCGCTGTTCGTCGGTCTGGAATGCGCGCAGCTCCCTCCCGAGGCGCGCGGTGAGCGAACCCCTGATCTTGGCGAACTCGTCGGCGCGCGCGGAATGCACGGTCACCGAGAGCAGGACGCCGTGCCTGTCGACCGTGGCGCCATAGGTTCCGGGGGCCGTCCACTCGCCACCCTGGGCGCCGGCCGGCACCGCCAGGAAGCCGGACTGGACGCCGCCCTTGAGGGTCGCCGGCGCCTTGACCCAGCATGGCGCACTCGCCTCCTTGGCCGGGCCTTCGCTCGGGCAGAGCGCGATCGGCGCTTGCATCTTCTTGCCCAGCGGCATACCCAGCTCTTTCATCGACTCCGCGGCTTGCGCGGTACCCGCCGTGCACAGCAGCAGCAAGGTGAGACGGGGAATATTATTCATGTTCTTCCTCCGGGTTGACGACATCGTGAACCAGGCCAGGTCATGCGCTTGTGATCACATTATATTGGGCGCGAGTTGCAGGAATCTCACCGATTATTGCGGAGCCGGCATTTCCACGCTTTCATACAGTTTCGCGGTC
The DNA here is from genome assembly GCF_050586525.1 of Massilia sp. BKSP1R2A-1. NCBI lineage: Bacteria > Pseudomonadati > Pseudomonadota > Betaproteobacteria > Burkholderiales > Oxalobacteraceae > Massilia > Massilia sp. BKSP1R2A-1. Next base: position 69,210 of record NZ_JBOBRE010000016.1, read on the forward strand.
GCCACTTTGAGCCCCCGCGTGCGGCAGGAAGCCATCCGAGATCGTGAAGATCGCATGCAGGTTGTTCCTGAATTTATCGAGCTCGATCTCGCCAGGCTTGAGGGCCGTCTGCAGCAGGTGGATCGCCTTGTCGGCCAGCAGCAGGCGCTGTTTTTCCAGCCACTCCGGGGACCCTTTGACCGCCGGGTGGCGAAAGGCCGCCTCTTCGACTGCCGCGTGAATGCGCCAGCCACTCTCGATGATGCCGGCTCTGGTCAGCTCGTCCATATTGTCCCTGTCCTTGTCCTTGTCCTTGTACTGCCCTCAGGCATATACCTCGGCCTTCGCGAACGGCGTGCCCTGCCGGTCGCGCGCCGACAGGATCGGCGCACCGGTCAAGGGCCAGGCGATCGCCAGCTGCGGGTCGTCCCAGGCGATGCAGCGCTCGTGCTCGGGGTGGTAGTAATCGGTCGATTTGTAGACGAATTCCGCGGTGTCCGACAGGGCCAGGAAGCCGTGCGCGAAGCCCGGCGGAATCCACATCTGCTGGCGGTTCTCGCTACTGAGCACGTGGCCGACCCACTGGCCGAAGGTCGGCGAGCCGCGGCGCAGGTCCACCGCGACGTCGTAGACGCTGCCGGCGATCACGCGCACCAGCTTGCCCTGCGGGTGCTGGATCTGGTAGTGCAGGCCGCGCAGCACGCCCGCGCCTGAACGCGAATGGCTGTCCTGCACGAAGTCGACCGGCCAGCCGAGCGTCTGCGCGAAACGGCGTGCATTGAAGCTCTCGTAAAAGAAGCCGCGCTCGTCGCCGAAGACTTCGGGTTCGATCAGCAGGACATCGGGAATCGATTGCGGGATCGCCTGCATCAGCTGGCTACTTTCTCGCTCAGCAGGCGCAGCAGGTATTGGCCATAGCCGTTGTTGCGCATCGGTTCCGCCAGCGCGGCCAGTTCGGCGGCGCTGATCCAGCCCATGCGGAAGGCGATCTCCTCCGGACAGGCCACCTTCAGGCCCTGGCGCCGCTCCAGCGTGGCGATGAACTGGCTGGCGTCCAGCAGCGATTCGTGGGTGCCGGTATCGAGCCAGGCGTAGCCGCGGCGCAGGATCTCGACCTGCAGGCGGCCCTGCTGCATGTAGTGCCGGTTCATGTCGGTGATCTCGAGTTCGCCGCGCGCCGAGGGCGTCAGGGAACGCGCGATCTCGACCGCGTCGCCATCGTAGAAATACAGGCCGGTCACCGCATAGTTGGAGCGCGAATTGCGCGGCTTTTCCTCCAGCCCGACGATGCGCCCGGCATGGTCGAACTCGACCACGCCGTAGCGTTCCGGGTCCTGCACGTGGTAGGCGAAGATGGTGGCGTCTTCGCTGGCGCTGGCGCGGCCGAGCAGCTGGAACAGGTCGTGGCCATAAAAAATATTGTCGCCCAGGACCAGCGCCGAGGGGCTGCCGTCCAGGAAGTCGGCCCCGATGAGGTAAGCCTGGGCGATGCCGTCCGGCGAAGGCTGCACGGCGTAGGAGATGTCGAGGCCGAAGCGCGTGCCGTCTCCCAGCAGCTGCGCGAAGCGCGGCGTGTCCTGGGGCGTCGAGATGACGAGGATGTCGCGGATCCCGGCCAGCATCAGGGTGCTGAGCGCGTAGTAGATCATCGGCTTGTCGAACACCGGCATCAGCTGTTTCGAGACGGCCAGCGTGGCCGGATAGAGCCGGGTGCCGCTGCCCCCTGCCAGGATGATGCCCTTGCGTTTCGTGTTGTTCATTAAGGGGATACCTTGCTGTCGGCCGCCAGGGTGGCGACGAAACGGTTGAGGTGATGGCGCCAGTCCGGCAGCACCAGGCCGAAGGCGGCGCAGAACTTGCCGCAGTCGAGCGCGCCGTTGGCCGGCCGCGCGGCGGGTGCCGGCCAGTCTGCGGTGGCGATGGGCAGGATGCCCTCCGGTGTGGCGCGCAAGGGGGCGCCCGCCGCCATCGCCTCGGCCACGAGGTGACGCGCGCAGGCGTGCCAGCTGGTGCGTCCGCCGGCTGCCACATGGTAGGTGCCGGACAAGGCGTCGGCCCGTGCGCCCAGAGCCGCAATGCGGTACAGCGCCAGTGCGGTGGCGTCGGCCAGCAGCCCGGCCGCGGTCGGCGCCCCGAACTGGTCGGCCACCACCTTGATCTGCTCGCGTTCGCGCGCCAGCGACAGGATGGTGCGCGCAAAGTTCTGGCCGCGTCCGAAGACCCAGCCGGTACGCAGGATCAGGTGGCGCGCGCCGCCGGCACGGATGCCCTCTTCGCCCGCCGCCTTGCTGCGGCCATAGGCGGACAGGGGATTCACCGCATCCTGCTCGTCATACGCGCCGTCCTTGCGGCCATCGAAGACGTAGTCGGTCGAGTAGTGCACCAGCCAGGCGTTCATGCGCGCGGCTTCCTCGGCCAGCACGGTGGGGGCGCGCGCATTGACCGCCTGCGCCGCCGCTTCCTCGCTTTCGGCGCGGTCGACCGCCGTCCAGGCGGCCGCGTTGACGATCACGTCGGGTCCGATGGCGCGCACGCGGGCGCGCAGTCCATCCGTGTCACACAGGTCCACGTCCACGCGTCCGAGCGCATGCAGTTCGCCGAGCGGCGCCAGGGCGCGCTGCAGTTCCCAGCCGACCTGGCCATCCTTGCCGAGCAGGAGGATCTTCATGGCTGGCCGTACTGGCGCGCGATCCAGTCGCGGTAGGCGCCGCTCGCTACGCGGCCGACCCAGTCGCCATGGTCGAGGTACCAGGCCACGGTCTGGCGGATGCCGGTGGCGAAGGTTTCCTGCGGACGCCAGCCGAGCTCACGTTCGAGTCTGGTGGCGTCGATCGCATAGCGGCGGTCGTGCCCAGGGCGGTCGGTGACGAACGCGATCTGGGTGGCGTAGGAGACGCCGTCCGCGCGCGGGCGCAGTTCGTCGAGGATGCTGCACAGCAGGCGCACCACGTCGATGTTCGCCATCTCCTGGTTGCCGCCCACGTTGTAGGTCTCGCCCGGCGCGCCCGCCTCGAGCACGCGGCGCAGCGCGGCGCAGTGGTCCCCGACGAACAGCCAGTCGCGCACCTGGCGGCCGTCGCCGTAGACCGGCAGCGGCTCTCCCTGCAGGGCCTTGTGGATCACCAGCGGGATCAGCTTTTCGGGGAACTGGTAGGGGCCGTAGTTGTTGGAACAGTTGGTGGTCAACACCGGCAGGCCGTAGGTATGGTGCCAGGCCCGCACCAGGTGGTCGGCCGCCGCCTTGCTGGCCGCGTAAGGGCTGTTCGGCTGGTAGCGGTGGGTCTCGGCAAAAGCCGGGGCCTCGGGCGCCAGCGATCCGTAGACCTCGTCGGTGGACACGTGCAGGAAGCGGAAGTCCGCGCGCGCCGCGCCTTCAAGCGTATTCCAGTAGGCGCGCACCGCTTCCAGCAGCCTGAAGGTCGCCATGACGTTGTTGTCGACAAAGGCGGCAGGGCTGTCGATCGAGCGGTCGACGTGGGTCTCGGCCGCGAAGTTCAGAACCGCCCGCACCCGGTGCGCGCGCAGCAGCTGCGCCAGCAAGTCCGTGTCGCCGATGTTGCCGTGGACAAAGGTATGGCGCGCGTCATCCTCCAGCCCGGCCAGGTTGTCCAGGTTGCCGGCATAGCTCAGCTTGTCGAGGTTGACCACCGGCTCCTCGCTCCGCGACAGCCAGTCGCGCACGAAGTTTGCGCCGATGAAGCCGGCGCCGCCGGTTACAAGGATGGTCATACGGTCTCCGCTTGGTTGATATCAGGTTGCGCGCAACCCGATTATCGCTCAGAGACCGCGCTGGATGAAGGAGGAGTTGGTCGGTTCGAGCGCGATGTCCGTCAGTGGGCTGCTGCGCTGGGTGCGGCGGCGGCGCGCCCACCAGGCCGAGACCACGAAGGAATACACGGAGAGGTAGAGCAGGAAGCTGGCCAGCACGCCCTGCATCAGGGCGTCCGGAGCGTCGGCGAAGCGCACCGCCAGCAGCGCCGGGACGGTGGCGACCGCCCAGGAAAAAGGCGAGACGCAGGCATTGCGCAGCGGGGCAGGCAGGGCGCGGAAGTAGCGCGCCGCGATCGCCGTCTTGACCAGGCTGTGCAGGTGCCAGCTGTCCGGGTGGCCCGGATGGCGGCGGCACCACAGGCGACGCACGATGGTGAACACGGTCTCGAAGATCGGATAGCCGCAGGCCAGCAGCGGCGCCCAGGGCGAGACGTCCGGGTTGCGGTAGACCAGCATCACGGACAGCCAGGACAGCAGGAAACCGAGCAGGTAGGCGCCGCCGTCGCCGAGGAACAGCTTACCGAACGGGAAATTGATGACGAAGAAGCCTGCGGTGACGGCGCAGACCACGAAGCACAGCTCGGCCAGGGTGGCGTCGCCGGCATCCTGGGCGATCAGGCCGAGCGCGGCCATGCCGATCAGCACGGTGCCGCTGGCCAGGCCGTTGAAACCGTCGATGATGTTGACCGCATTCGCCACGCCGCCCACCGCGAAGGCGGTGAACAGCACCGAGAAGGGCAGCCAGGCGAGCAGCATGTCGAGCGAGGCGATGCCGCTGTGCAGCAGGCTGACGCCGGTCAGGGCCCAGCAGCAGACGCCGCTGGCCATGGTCGCGAGCAGGCGCGCCCGCACTGAAACATTACGGGTGAGATCTTCTGCCAGGCCGAAGACGAAGGCAGGCATGCTTGCTGTCAGCACCGGCAGCAGCAGCTCCTGCTGGTCGCCCGGCATGACGCCGAGGGCGAGCCACAGGCCCAGCATGATGGCCGCGCCGCCGATGCGGGGCGTCGGCGTGATGTGGAATTTTTGGACGCCTTGCGTTGCGTCGAGCGAGTAACGCCCATGCCAGCGCGTCGTCATGACGAGCAGCAGCGAACAGGCGAGCGATACGGCAAAACCAAGCTCGAGGCCGGCAAATGGCAAATTAATAATACTCATAGAACCACTTTGTTAACTCGTCAATTCTAGCGCATTTCTTTTTAACCAACGTCCAAACGTGTTACAGGGCGTAACACGCGACGCGCCGCAAGTCTTTGATTGTCAAAGCACAATTGGGCGATTCTGGAACGTTAAGAAATCGCAAGCAACCTCCCTGAAACTTCTCCTAATATTCTCGACAATTTATTACACTTTTCTTACGGCAAGTTTTCACCCTTGCCCTGCCGTTTCCGGAGGTGTCCGCATGGCCCTGCCCCGTCGACTTCGTTCTTTACTGGCCCTGCTCGTCCTGGCCTGCCTGCCGACACATGCATATGCGCAGTCTACGGCTGAGTTGGCGGAGCTGCGCGCACGGGATGCCGAAGCCGAGGCGCGCCAGGCGATCGCGGAGGCGGAACGGGCCGAGCTGATGGCGCGGCTGCCGCCCGCCCAGTCGAAGGCGCTGGCGGGCGCCATCGACACCCGCCAGTTCGGCGCCGCCGGCCTGGTGCGCGCGGTCGACCTGGCGCGCGAGCTGGCGCGGGAAGTGTGCACACGCATCCCGGGCGGGCGCAGCGCGGCGCTCTACGAGCCGGCGGCCAGCCAGGGCATGGTGGCGGCGCGCACCGTGGACAGCGCCCTTGCCCGCCTGTCCAATGACATGGCCGACAAGAACAGGGAGCTGCAGCGCTACCTCGACCTGCAGCGCCCGCCCGGCTCCGGCATCGCCGCCCTGCCCCTCGGCGTGCTGGCCGCCATACCGAGCACGGTGCGCGCCGGCGCCGACGTCGCCGCCCTGCTGCGCAGCGACGTGACGCTCTCGAGCAGCAACTTCGGCGAGGGCACGCGGCTTCTGTTCGCCACCTCCCTGGCCCAGGCCTGTCCCGGGCGCATCCTGGGACTCGGGACCGGCTATCTCGGCGAACTCGACTGGGCGCGCTACGAGAAACTGCTCGGCCGGGTCGCGTCCCTGGCCGGCCACCGCGCCGCCTACGCCCAGCGCATCGCCGAGCTGCAGGGCCTGCTGGATGGCGCCAGGGGCGAGCAGAAGAAGGAAATGGCGGCAGTCAGCCAGGCGGCGCTGGCCCAATTGAAAGTGGTCGACGCCTTCGTGGACTCGCTCAAGGCCGGCGAAGCCAGCGAAAAGAGTCCCTTGTTCAATGCCGCGCGCTACCTCGGCTACAGCGAGCGCACCGCTGGGGCCCTGGTGCTGGACGTCGAGCTGCGCCTGGAGGGCTTGTCGATCGTGAAGGAAAACCTGTTCAGCGGCCAGCAGCTGCGCCTCTCGGGCGTGGCCTTCCTGTGGTACCGGCTGCACGAGCCGGACGGGCGCCTGCTGGGGGCCGAGGTGCTGCGCCGCATCAGCCGGCCGGTCGAGGTCGACCTGCGCGGCGCCGCCGCATCGGACGATTTCTGGTCCGGTAACTAGCCCGTTCAGCGTTCCAGGCGTTTGACCGCCTGGTCGATGGCGCCGAAGATCGACTTGCCCTTCTCGTCCAGCATCTCGATGCGGATCGTGTCGCCGAAGCGCATGAAGGGCGTGCTGGCCTGGCCATCCGCGATCATTTCCAGGCAACGCTGCTCGGCGATGCAGGCGTATCCCTTCGAGGAATCCTTGTTCGACACCGTCCCCGAACCGACGATGCTGCCAGCGCGCACATTGCGGCTCTTGGCCAGGTGGGCCACCAGCTGCGGGAAGTTGAATACCATGTCAGTGCCCGCATGCGGCTGGCCGACCAGGTGGCCATTCCATACCGAGCGCAGCGGCAGGTGCACCTTGCCATCGCGCCAGGCCTCGCCCAGCTCGTCCGGCGTCACCGCCACCGGGGCGAAACTGGTGGCCGGCTTCGACTGCAGGAAGCCGAAGCCCTTGGCCAGTTCGTCGGGAATGAGGTTGCGCAGCGAGACGTCGTTGGCCAGCATCAGCAGGCGGATCTGGCCGTGGGCTTCGTCGGGCGTCGCGCCCATCGGCACGTCTCCCGTCACCACCGCGACTTCGGCCTCGAAATCGATGCCCCACTCCTCGTGCGCCAGCACGATATCGTCGTGCGGCCCGAGAAAATCGTCGCTGCCGCCCTGGTACATCAGGGGATCTTCCCAGAACGAGGCCGGCATCTCGGCCTTGCGTGCCTTGCGCACCAGCTTCACGTGGTTGACGTAGGCGGAGCCGTCGGCCCACTGGTAGGCGCGCGGCAGGGGCGCCATGCATTTGCTCGGGTCGAAATCGAAGGGACGGCGCGCGTGGCCTTCGTTCAGCAGCAGGGACAGGTCCGCCAGCTGGGGCGCGATGAAGGCCCAGTCGTCGAGCGCGGCCTGCAGGGTCGGCGCGATGCCGTCGGCGACGTGGGCGGTTTTCAGGTCGCGCGCGACGACCAGCAGCTGGCCGTCGCGGGTGCCGTCATTGAGCGTGGCAAGTTTCATCGGTGAGCGGTTCGATTGGCAAACCGCTATTGTAGAACGCCTGGGTCAGCTTCCTAGTACTGGACCACCACGCCGGCGCCGATGGTGCGCTGGAAGTAGTTGTAGTCGATCAGGCTCTGTCCGTAGCCCGAGAACCAGTGCACATAGCCCTTGAGCGGACCGGCCAGCGGGAAGGCCCAGCCCAGCTGGGTGGCGCTTTTATTGGTGTGGAAGTTATGGCGCAGCAGGGCCGAGAACTCGTGCCCGTCGATGCGGTAGGTGCCGGCCAGCTCGCCGCGGCCCAGGTAATCGACGATGTCCGGGTTGTTATCGTCTTCCAGCGACTCGTTGATGCGCTTCCAGACCTTGGCCGTCATGGCGAAGCGGCCGCGTTCCAGGCCGACCTGGGCGTAGATGCGGTTCCAGCTGCGCGACAGGGTCGAGGACTGGCCGTTCGACTGGTGGTTGAAGCCGACGTTCAGGAATTTCAGGTTGGCGCCGAGCACGCTGAAGTTCAGCGGCGTCACCAGCATGACTTCGGGCTGGTAATTGGTTTCGCGGAAAGGGCTGGACGCCTCGCGGTTGCCGGCCTGCCAGAAGCTGTTCTGGGTATAACCGAACCACACGTCGACCGGCAGCTCGAAGGCCGTCTCGACCGCCTTCATCTTGAAGCCGAGCTGGAACTGCAGTTCCGCATGCGAGAGCTTGCCCGTGAAGTCCGAGGCGCGGAAGGGTTCGTAGGGCGCTTCGTTGGGACGGTAGGTCCGGGCGCCGATCAGGTAGTTCGGATTGTGCGGGCGGAACACGAAGATCCCGCGGCGGTGCTTGTCGTCGAGTTCCCAGTGGCTGGCCATCGTGTATTCGCTCGCGGCCTCGACCAGCGGGTCGACGGAGGCGGCCGGGTCAGGCTGCGGCTTGCCGGGGAAGGCGCTCGGCTGCTGGCCGGGAGTGATGGTCGCCACGGCCGGCGCGGCCGGCGGGGCGACGGCGGGTGCGGCGGGCGTCACGCCATTGGCCGATGCCAGGCGGTCGAAACAGGTCAGGCGCAGGGTGGTGTCGGTGAGCTGGGCGCATTCGCCGAGTTGCTGGGACAGTTGCGGAGCCTGCTGGGCGGCGGCGGGAAGGGCGAACAGGAGCGGCAGCAGGGCTGCGGGGATCTTTTTCAAATGCATGTGCTTTTCTGCGAAACGGCTGAGGGGACGCCAGAACATGGCGGATTGTCAACACAAGTGTCGCGGAAAAGCGTAAACGGTGTCGCACGCGATGCCTTAGGGCATTGTTGAGGTCGTAGGGTGGTCGGCTGTGCTGACCACCCTGCATGAAACGGTTCAGGGAACCAGCAGCGCCAGCTGCTCGGGCTCCAGGAAACACCACTCCCCCTCTTCGAGGCCAAGCGATTCCAGGGTCAGGCCGCCGATCTGCGACCGGTGCAGCGCGCTGCAATGGTTGCCGGCGGCCGCCAGCATGCGCTTGACCTGGTGGTACTTGCCCTGCTCCAGCACGATCTCGAGCAGGTGCTCGCCGCGCTGCACGCAGGAGAGCGCCTTCAGGGGCGCCGGTTCGTCGTGCAGCTGCACGCCGGACAGCATCTGCTCGACCAGCGCGGGCGTCACCGGCTCGGCGGTGGTGGCCTGGTAGACCTTGGGCACGTGGCGCTTGGGCGAGGACTGGGCGTGGATGAAAGGGCCGTCGTCCGACATCAGGAGCAGGCCCGTGGTATCGTGGTCCAGGCGTCCGACCGGCTGCACGTCGCGCCATTCGAACTGTTCGGGCAGCAGGGTCAATACGCCGGGATGGTGGCTGGGCTTGCGCGAGCATTCGTAGTCGGCCGGCTTGTGCAGGGCGATGTAGACGTGTTCGCGGTAGCGCCACTCCTCGTCGAAGACGGTCAGGACCAGGTCGCTGGTATCGAAGGTGGCCTTGAAGTTGTCGACCACCTGGCCGTTGACGGCGACGTCGCCGTCCTCGATCAGGGCGCGACAGTATTTGCGGGTGCCGAATCCCTGCGATTGCAGGATGCGGTCCAGGGAAAGTTTGCTCATGGGGCGCCACTGTAACAGAAGCGGCGCGGAAGAGGCAGGCAAGGGGCGCTCCCCCACTGCTGGGGTAACGTTTCCATGACATTCCAGGATGCGCTCCTTCATTTGACGAGCGTCAAGCTTCGGAAATTTCCTATTGATAGACTTCAACGCGTTAGGAATCCACCTAACGCCGCGAGGAGTTCTTTAAGCAGAATCCTACTCGCCCTGACCGATAGGACACGACCGTGCACACCGACGCGCAACCGACCGATGGACTGTTCCCGCCCGCGCCTACCCCCGCCGAGCGCCGCCAACTGGCTAGAACCCACGCCGCCCTGTTCCCGACCCGGCTCGCGATTGCGCGCTGGCAGCACGGTGGCCACCTGCCCCATTTGCATGGCGGCGAGCCCGCCTTGCGCGCCGCCTGGTTCGCTGCCGCGCGGCGCGATTTCCAGGCCTGGCTCGACCGCGGCGGCTTCACCCAGCACGAGGACGCCACGGTGCCGCCCCCCCTGCCCCCTCGACTCCCCCGTTCCCGACGGCGACACCCACCAGGTCGGCTCCTGCTGAGACTGCTACCCAGGAAATGAAAACGACGACCTAAGTCGTCGTTTCCACTTCCTGAGAAGGAACACCACTGTGAGGAATTGAATTCTCTCGAAGCTGCACCCGCGGTGCAGTGGGGGGCGCCTCGCATGTCGGGCCCGGACACGGTGTGGCGCCGTGTCGGACCTTCCCCGCAAGTCGCTACACACAATATAGAACATGCCGCGCGGGATGCAAGGAAAACATCATCGTACCTGCGGCGCCGAACCCTTGGCCACCGCCTTGATCGCGCTCTCGCCGACCGCCGCGCCGAATTTCTTCAGCACGCGCTCCGGCAGGCCTTCGTGGGCGGTGTAGTCGACGATGTCCTCGGCCTTGACGATGTCGCGCGCCACCGTGTCGACGGTGCCGAAGCCGTCCGCCAGGCCCATCTCGACGGCCTTGGCGCCGGTCCAGTACAGGCCCGAGAAGGTTTCCGGGGTTTCCTTCAGGCGCTTGCCGCGTCCGGCGCGCACCACCGCGATGAATTGCTGGTGGATCTCGTTGAGCATGGCCTGGGCGTGCGCCTTGTGCTTGTCCGACTGCGGGCTGAAGGGGTCGAGGAAGCCCTTGTTCTCGCCCGCCGTCAGCAGGCGCCGCTCGACGCCCAGCTTGTCCATGGTGCCCACGAAACCGAAGCTGTCCATCAGCACGCCGACCGAGCCCACGATCGAGGCCTTGTTCACGTAGATGCGGTCGGCCGCCGAGGCGATGTAATAGCCGCCCGAGGCGCACATTTCGTCCACCACCACGTACAGGGGCTTGTCCGGGTAGCCGCGCTTGAGGCGCTGGATCTCGTCGACGATGATGCCGGCCTGCACCGGGCTGCCGCCGGGGCTGTCGATGCGCAGCACCACCGCGGCCGAGCCGGCGTCCGAGAAGGCCTTGTTCAGCGACGGGATGACGGTATCGGCCGCGCCGCTGCCTTCCGCTTCGATCTCGCCGTTAATTTCGATCAGCGCCGTGTGACGGCCCAGGTTTTCGTCGCCGCCCAGGCCGAAGGTCGAGTCGTAATAGGTCAGCAGGGCCAGGATGGCCACCAGCAGGAAGCTCAGCTTGAAGAAGATGCCCCAGCGGCGCGCCGCGCGGCGTTCCTGCACGGTGGCGAACACCAGCTTCTCGAGCGTCGCGCGCTCCCAGTTGCCCACTGTCGGATCGGCGGCGAAGCGCTGTTCGCCGCGGTCCTCCGTACGCTGTTCGCCTGGGTGTTTATCGTGGGGAGTCTGGTCGCTCATACTGTGCAGTGTCGTTATTGGATTGCCGTGTTTTCCCTCGGAGCCCGGACCGTGTCGTCCGGCTGCCACCAGATGCCGCCATCGCGTTCGACGACCGGGATCGGACGCAACTTGCCGCCGCGGCAGGGGCCGCCGGCGCACTTGCCGGTATCCGGTTCATAGACCGCGCCATGGGTCGCGCACATCAGGTACAGCCCGCTGGATTCGAAAAAGTCGCCCTGTTTCCAGTCCAGTTCGATCGGTACGTGTGCACAACGGTTCAGATAGGCAAATGGTTTACCTTCATACCGTACCACAAAGCCGGTAGCTGGTTGCCCGAACGCAATCACCGGGAAGCGCACGCCCTTGCCGCCATCGAGCAGGGCGCCGGCTTCGCACACCAAATAGCCGTCTTCCACCGTCATCCTTACGCGTTCCCCAGCAACCAGGCGTGCAGCTCGGGAATCGACCTGGCCGAGAAGATCGGGTGGCAGGCCTGCAGTTGGTGGACCGGATGGGCGCCGAACTCGACCGCGATGCCGCTGGCGCCCGCATTGCTGGCCATCATCAGGTCATGGGTGGTGTCGCCGATCATCACGGTGCGCTTCAGGTCCTGGCCCAGTTCGCGGGTCAGTTCCTGCAGCATGGCCGGGTGCGGCTTCGAGAAGGTCTCGTCGGCGCAGCGGGTGGCGTCAAACGTCGACAGCAGACCGGCCGCGTTCAGGGCCCGGTTCAAGCCCACGCGGCTCTTGCCCGTGGCCACGGCCAGGAAGTAGCCTTCGTTCGCAAGATCGCTCAACATGTCGCGAACGCCCTTGAACAGCACGAGTTCATGGTCCTTGGTGAGGAAGTGGTAGCGGTAGCGCTCGACCATGCGCGGGTAGAGCGCCGGGTCGATGTCGGGCATCACGGCCTGCATGGCCTCGGACAGGCCGAGGCCGATGACGTGGGCGGCCGAGGCGTCGCTCGGCACCGGCAGGCCCAGGTCGCGCGCCGCCGACTGGATGCACTTGACGATTGTCGCCGTGCTGTCCATCAGCGTGCCGTCCCAGTCGAAGACGATCAGGTCAAATTGCTTTCTTGGCATGTTGTTTTTTGTCGTGTAGGGTGGTCGGCTCTGCCGACCGCGCGTCCAGCTCCGGCATACGCTGTTGCAGCTCATCCGTGAGTTGAACGCGCGGTCGGCGAAGCCGACCACCCTACGAATTCATGTTAATGGTTGCCCCAAGCTTACCAAGAATCGGTCGCACTCGGCCGGCAGGGGCGCGCGCAGGGTCAGCGACTGGCCCGTATCGGGGTGGGTGAAGGTGATCTGGTAGGCGTGCAGGAACATGCGCTTGAGCGCTCCGCGCGTGTCGTTTGCCTTCTGAAGCTGCTTGTTAAGCGCAAAATCGCCGTATTTCTCGTCGCCGAGGATGGGGAAGCCGCTTGAGGCCAGGTGCACGCGGATCTGGTGGGTGCGGCCCGTCTTGAGCTCGGCTTCCAGCAGGGCGAAGTCCTGCCACTTGCGCTTCAGGTTGAACACCGTGTGCGCTTCCTGGCCGCCGGCCTGCACCACCACGCGGCGCTCGCCGTCCGGCGTCGTGAACTTATGCAAGGGCAGCTTGACGTGCTGGCGCTTGTTGACCCAGTCGCCGGCCACGGCCGCCAGGTAACGCTTGTCGGTCACGCCGTCGCGCATCTGGTCGTGCAGGTTCGTCAGGGCCGAGCGTTTCTTCGCGATCAGCAGCAGCCCCGAGGTCTCGCGGTCGAGCCGGTGCACCAGTTCCAGGAACTTGGCTTGCGGCCGCGCCGCGCGCAATTGTTCGATCACGCCATAGGACACGCCCGAACCGCCGTGCACGGCCACGCCGGCCGGCTTGTCGATGACGAGCAGGTGGGTATCTTCGAACACGACGGCAAATTCCGCGCCCGGCGCCTGTTGGCTGCTGCTTTTTTCGGCAATCCGGATCGGCGGCACGCGCACCACGTCGCCTTCGTTGAGGCGGTACATCTGGTCGATGCGGCCCTTGTTGACCCGCACCTCGCCCGAACGCAGGATGCGGTAGACGTGGCTCTTGGGGACGCCTTTGCAGATGCGCAACAGGAAATTATCGATGCGCTGGCCGGCTTCTTCTTCGCCGATGGTGAGGAACTGCGCCTGTAGTGCTTGCTGTGATGAAGGGGGAACAACATCGTTTTGCATCGTGGTTCGCATTGTCTTCCCAGAAATTCTCTCTAAGTCCTTCATTTTGAATATATAATCGACAGGCGGCGGTCAAACCTCTGCTGGTGTAAGAATTAAAACGATATTTTACACAGGGGCGCGCTCCATCGGCCCCGCCAGTGGCAAATTCGATGGAAAAAACGTGTACGCACATTCAGGCGCGAATCAGGGTTGCACCTGCAGTTGTTAATCGGGTTGCGCGTGTGAATGCAGGATTGGATTGTTTGGATTTACAAGGACAAGTACCTGCAAGCCACTTCAAACGGCTCGCAGGTTGATGGTGTCGATAACGCTTGTCGTTTCGCCCGACCGACGAGGTTGTGAAAGTTTCCTATGGAAATTTTCTTAGACTCCATGCAACTCACCTGATGGCTTGAGAGCAAGCTGATCGATACGATCGATCGCCTCCGAAGTCCTGGTTGTTCGCTGGTGTCGGTCTGGTACGTTGTTGCACATCGCCCCGCCGAGTCCCGTCGTGCCCACCCCAACGTGGTGGCAGGCGGGTCCCGGTCGCTGGTCGCGGCGTGCGTAGACAATGACGTTCGACTCCATCTGCGCCCTGTGCGGCAGCGATGCTTTGCGTCGTCGTGCCCACGCCCGGGCATTCCCCCCTCCAACATCCCGTCTCCGTGTACATTCCCTGTACTTCGCCGCGTCTTACAAACGCGGCATGACACGGCTTTCGGGCCGCGGAGTTTATAAAAATGAAACGTATGCTGTTCAACGCTACGCAGCAAGAGGAGCTGCGCGTAGCGATCGTCGACGGTCAAAAACTGATCGACATCGACATCGAGACCGCCGGTCGCGAGCAACGCAAGTCGAATATCTACAAGGGTGTCATTACCCGCATCGAACCCTCCCTCGAAGCCTGCTTCGTCTCCTACGGCGAAGACCGCCACGGTTTCCTCCCCTTCAAAGAAGTTGCCCGTTCCTATTTCCGCGATGGCGTCGACGTGCGTAACTGCACGATCAAGGAAGCCCTCAAGGAAGGCCAGGAAATCATGGTCCAGGTCGAGAAGGAAGAGCGCGGCAACAAGGGCGCGGCGCTGACCTCCTTCATCTCGCTGGCCGGCCGCTACCTGGTCCTGATGCCGAACAACCCGCGCGGCGGCGGCGTGTCGCGCCGTGTCGAAGGCGAAGAGCGCCAGGAACTGCGCGAAACCATGGACAAGCTCGACCTGCCCCAGGGCATGTCGGTCATCGCCCGCACCGCCGGCATCGGCCGCACCGTCGAAGAACTGCAGTGGGACCTGAACTACCTGATGCAGCTGTGGCGCGCGATCGAAGGCGCCGGCAAGTCGGCCCCTGGCCCCTTCCTGATCTACCAGGAATCGTCGCTGGTGATCCGCGCGATCCGCGACTACTTCCAGCCGGACATCGGCGAAGTCCTGATCGACACCGACGAGATCTTCGAACAGGCGCAGCAGTTCATGTCGCACGTGATGCCGGACATGGCGCACCGCGTGAAGCGCTACAGCGACGACGTGCCGCTGTTCTCGCGCTTCCAGATCGAACACCAGATCGAGACCGCCTACGCGCGCACCGTGCCGCTGCCGTCGGGCGGCGCGATCGTCATCGACCACACCGAAGCCCTGGTCTCGATCGACGTCAACTCGGCCCGCGCCACCCGCGGTTCGGACATCGAGACCACTGCCTTCAACACCAACTGCGAAGCGGCCGACGAAGTGGCCCGCCAGCTGCGCCTGCGCGACCTGGGCGGCCTGATCGTGATCGACTTCATCGACATGGAAGTGGCCAAGAACCAGCGCGAGGTGGAAACCCGCCTGAAGGACGCCCTGCACCATGACCGCGCCCGCGTCCAGATGGGCAAGATCTCGCGCTTCGGCCTGATGGAACTGTCGCGCCAGCGCCTGCGTCCGTCGCTGTCGGAAGGCTCCCACGTGACCTGCCCGCGCTGCTCGGGCACCGGCCACATCCGCGACACCGAATCCTCGGCCCTGCAAGTCCTGCGCATCATCCAGGAAGAGGCCATGAAGGAAAACTCGGCCGCGATCCACGTGCAGGTGCCGGTCGACGTCGCCGCCTTCCTGCTGAACGAAAAGCGCGGCGAAGTGCTCAAGATCGAGAACCGCCACCGCATCACCGTGATCCTGATCCCGAACAAGCATCTGGACACCCCGCACTACAAGCTCGAGCGCATCAAGCACGACGACCCGCGCCTCGAAGACGTGGCCGCCAGCTACACCATGGCGGAGTCGGCCGAGACCGACATGAGCTTCTCCAAGCGCCAGAAAGAAGAAGCCAAGCCGCGCCAGGAAGCCGTGGTCAAGACCATCACCCCGGCCCAGCCGGCCCCGATGGTGGACCGCAGCGAAGCCGCCAAGCCGGCCAAGGCCGCCGCGCCGGTGGCTGCCGCGCCTGCCCCGGTCGCAGCGCCGGCCGAAGTCGGCTTCTTCGCCCGCATCCGCAACTTCTTCATGGGCACCCCGGTCGTGGCTCCTGCTCCGGTAGCTCCGGCCCCGGTCGTCACCGAAAAACCGGCGGCGCCTACCGGCGAACGCGGTGATCGCAACGGCCGTGGCGGCCAGCGCACCCGCAATGGCCGCGGCGCCAAGGGCGGCCGTGACCGCGACGAGCGCGACGCGACTGCCAAGTCGGACGACACCGTCAAGGCCGTCGAGGGCGTGGAAGGCAAGCCGGCCCGTCCGCCGCGCGAACCGCGTCCGCCGCGTGAACCGCGCCAGCCGCGCGAAGCACGCGAACAAAGCGAGGGCGCAGCTGCGCCGCGCGCTGAAGGCGAACGCAAGGAACGCGCACCGCGCCAGCCGCGTGAGCGTGGCGAGCGTACCGAGCGCACCCAGCAGGCGATCGAAGCCAAGCTGGACGAAGTGAAAGCCACCGTTCCGGAAAACGAACTGTCCACCACCACGCCGCACGGCGACGTGCTGGAGCACGCGGTGAAAGTCGTGACCACTGGCCCTGACGGCGAGGAACTGGAAACCGAAGGCGGCGACGAGCCGCGCCGCCGCCGCCGCCGCGGTGGCCGCAACCGCAACCGCCGCGACCGTGACCAGGCCGAGGGCATCGAGTCCGTCGACGGCGTCGACGGCGCACCGGCCTTCACCCCGGTCGCCGACGAGGAAGCCGCCAAGGTCGCTGCCGAAGCCAGGGCGCCGAAGGCCAAGCGCCAGGCTGCGAAGGTCGCGCAGGCCGAACTTGGCCCATGGCCGTTCCCGACCGCCGCATCGGTAGCTGCCAAGGCGAAGGCCGAAGCGGATGCGAAGGCTGCCGCCGAGGCGCCGGCGCCTGCTCCAGCTGCCGTGGCTGAGCCGGGTCCGTGGCCCTTCCCGACCGCGGCATCGATGGCTCCCAAGGCTGCTCCGGCCCCGGCGCCGGTCGTCGAGGCTGCACCTGCACCTGCACCTGCACCGGCACCAAGCGCTCCTACCCCGGCCCCGGCTGCTCCTGCACCGGTTGCCGCCGCACCCGCTCCCGCCCCTGCGGCAGCGCCGGTGGACATGAGCGCCGTGCTGGCCGACGCCGGCCTGCAGCTGGCCTCGACCGACCCGGAAAAACTGCGCGCCGCGCAGGAAGCCGCCGCCCAGGCAGCTACCGCACCGCGCATGGGCCGCGCCCGCAAGCCGGTACAGGTTCCGGTGGACGAGCCGCTGGTGCAGGTGGATACGCGCCAGTAAGCCTGTTCCGTACTGAACGGTGAGAGGGGAGCTGCGGCTCCCCTTTTTACTTTCTGAACGAAGCCGACATATTGCCGGGTTAGGATAAGCGGATGCCCACACCCATCTCTTTTCGCGAAGCCCTCCTCTACTGGCTCAAGCTCGGCTTCATCAGCTTCGGCGGCCCCGCCGGCCAGATCGCCCTGATGCACGGCGAACTGGTCGAGCGCCGCCGCTGGATCTCCGAGCAGCGCTTCCTGCATGCCCTGAACTACTGCATGCTGCTGCCCGGCCCCGAAGCCACCCAGCTGGCGATCTATATCGGCTGGCTGCTGCACCGCGTCTGGGGCGGGATCCTGGCGGGCCTGCTCTTCATCCTGCCTTCGCTGCTGCTCTTGACCGGCCTGTCCTGGATCTACCTGGCCTGGGGCCACCTGCCCGTGGTCGCCGGCGTCATGGCCGGGATCAAG
This sequence comes from Massilia sp. BKSP1R2A-1, assembly GCF_050586525.1. NCBI lineage: Bacteria > Pseudomonadati > Pseudomonadota > Betaproteobacteria > Burkholderiales > Oxalobacteraceae > Massilia > Massilia sp. BKSP1R2A-1. The sequence goes on from NZ_JBOBRE010000016.1 coordinate 86,628, forward strand.
CCGGCGGTGGTGGCGATCGTGATCGCGGCGGCCTGGCGCATCGGCACGCGCACCTTGAAAAACGGCCTGCTGGCGGCGATCGCCGCTGCCGCCTTCCTGGCCATCATGCTGGACGTGCCGTTTCCGCTGATCGTGCTCGGCGCGGCCCTGGCAGGCGCCGTGGGCGGCCGGCTGGCGCCGCAGCGCTTCCAGCCCGGCGGCGGACATCCGGCCGGCCGCAAGCATTATGGCCCGGCCCTGATCGACGACGACACGCCCACGCCCGGTCACGCCCGCTTCTCGCTGCGCGGCCTCGGCAAGGCCTGCGCCATCGGCATCGGCCTGCTGCTCGGCGCCTGGCTGCTGCTTGCCGCCGTCTATGGCGTGGACGGCACCCTGGCGCGCATGGGCTGGTTCTTCACCAAGGCCGCCCTGATGACCTTCGGCGGCGCCTACGCGGTGCTGCCCTATGTGGTGCAGGGCGCGGTCGAGAAATACGGCTGGCTGAGCGCCACCCAGATGATCGACGGGCTGGCGCTGGGCGAGACCACGCCGGGCCCGCTCATCATGATCGTCGCCTTCGTCGGCTTCGTGGGCGGCTGGACCCACGCCCTGTTCGGCCCGGCCGCCCTGCCCCTGGCCGGGGTCGCCGGCGCACTCGTGGCCGCGCTGTTCACCTTCCTGCCCTCGTTCGTGTTCATCCTGGCCGGCGGGCCGCTGGTCGAGTCCGGGCGCGGGAACGTGCGCCTGACGGCGCCCCTGACCGCGATCTCGGCGGCCGTCGTCGGCGTGGTCGCCAGCCTGGCGGTGTTCTTCGGCCAGCACGTGTTCTTCGCCGGCGGACAGCTCCAGCCGGGGGCGATCGCGATCGGCGCGGCGGCCAGCGTCGCCCTGCTGCGTTACAAGGTCGGGCCCGTCCGGCTGATCGCCGCCTGTGCGCTTGCGGGGCTCGTGCTATCGTATTGGCATGCCTGAGAAAATCATTCCAATCAATGACCTGCGCTCGCCCGCGATGGCGGTGCCGGCCGCGCTCGACGCGCCCAGCGGACGGTTGGCCGATGCCCTCGGCCGGCCGCTGCACGACCTGCGCATCTCGGTCACGGACCGCTGCAACTTCCGCTGCGTCTACTGCATGCCGAAGGAAGTCTTCGACAAGGACTACGCCTACCTGCCCCACGGCGAGCTGCTCTCTTTCGAGGAGATCACCCGGGTGGCGCGCATCTTCATCGCCCACGGCGTCGAAAAGCTGCGCCTGACCGGGGGCGAACCGCTGCTGCGCAAGAACCTGGAAGGCCTGGTCGGCATGCTGCGCGCCCTGGATACGCCGAGCGGCCGGCCGCTCGACATCACGCTCACCACCAACGGCTCGCTGCTGGCGCGCAAGGCGCAGCTTCTGAAAGATGCGGGCCTGGACCGCGTCACGGTCTCGCTCGACGCGCTGGACGACGACGTGTTCCGGCGCATGAACGACGTCGACTTCGCGGTCGCCGACGTGCTGCACGGCCTGGACGCGGCGCATGCGGCCGGGCTGGGTCCGATCAAGGTGAACATGGTGGTCAAGCGCGGCACCAACGAGGACCAGGTCCTGCCGATGGCGCGCCACTTCAAGGGCTCGCCCTTCATCCTGCGTTTCATCGAATACATGGACGTGGGCGCGTCGAACGGCTGGAACATGGAAGAAGTCATCCCCTCGGCCGAACTGGTGCGCCGCATCTCCGCCGAACTGCCGCTCGTGCCGGTCGACGCCAACTACAGCGGCGAGACCGCCGCGCGCTGGCGCTATCTCGACGGCGGCGGCGAAGTCGGCTTCATTTCCAGCGTCACCCAGGCCTTCTGCCACGACTGCTCGCGCCTGCGCCTGTCCACCGAGGGCAAGCTCTACACCTGCCTCTTCGCCACCCGCGGCCACGACCTGCGCGCCCTGCTACGCACCGGCCGCACGGACGAGGAACTCTCGGGCGCCGTGGCCCAGCTCTGGCGCGGCCGCACCGACCGGTATTCGGAAACCCGCACGGTGGATACGTCCGGCCTGGCAGGCGGTGCACGGAAAGTCGAAATGTCGTACATCGGCGGCTGACAACTATGGACAAGCAACTCATCACGGGACTGATCCTGGCGGGCGGCCGTGGCTCGCGCATGGGCAATGTCGACAAGGGCCTGCAGCCCTTTCGCGGCACGACCATGGCCCAGCACGTGCTGGAGCGCCTGGCGCCGCAGGTCGGCAGTGTCATCATCAACGCCAACCGCAATCTGGAAAGCTGGCGCGTCTTCAACGTGCCGGTGTGGCCGGACGAGACGCCCGACTTCGCCGGGCCGCTGGCCGGGCTGGAAGCGGGCCTGCGCCACTGCGCCACGCCCTGGCTGCTGGCGGCGCCCTGCGACTCGCCCTTCCTGCCGGGTGACCTGGCCGAGCGCCTCGCTGCGGCTGTCGAAGCCGAGGATGCCGACCTGGCCTTTGCCGTCACCCGGGAGCCGGGCATGCGCCCACAGCCGCATCCGGTGTTCTGCCTGGTGAAGACGAGCCGGCTGCCGCAGCTGTCCCAATACCTGCGTGAAGGCGGACGCCGCGTGGACGGCTGGTACAAGGATCTGAAGGCGGTCGAGGTGCTGTTCGAGGATGCGGATGCCTTCCGCAACATCAATACGCTCGACGAATTGAAGGGTCTGGACAACACCCTGCCGCCCTCGCTGGCGAGCGTGGTCAGCTGCCTGTCTTCCTACGATCCGGATGCCCTGCCGGTGCGCGACGCCCAGCGCATCATCCGCGAGTTCGTGCGGCCGGTTCGCGCGGTCGAGAAAGTTGCGCTGCGCGCCGCACTCGGCCGCGTGCTGGCGGCGGACGTGATCTCGCCGATCAACGTCCCGGCCCACGACAATTCCGCCATGGACGGCTTCGCGCTGCGCGGCAGCGACCTGCGCGCCGATGCCCCCGTCACCCTGCGCGTGATCGGCACCACCTTCGCCGGCAATGCCTCCGGCATGGTCCCGGCAGCCGGGGAATGCGTGCGCATCATGACGGGCGGTGTCATGCCGGAAGGCTGCGACAGCGTGGTGCCGCAGGAATTCGTCAGCCAGGATGGCGACACGATTACCCTGCCCGCGGGCGTGATCCGCCCCGGCGACAACCGCCGCTTTGCCGGCGAAGACTTGAAAGCCGGCAGCCCGGCATTGTCGAAGGGGCGCGTGGTGCGTCCGCCCGACCTCGGCATGCTCGCCTCGCTCGGCGTTCCCGAAGTGGCAGTGCAGCGCCGCCTGCGCGTGGCCTTCTTCTCGACCGGCGACGAACTGCGCTCGGTCGGCGAAGCGCTCGATGAAGGCTGCGTCTACGACAGCAACCGCTACACGATCTACGGCATGCTGCGGCGCCTGGGCTGTGACATCGTCGACATGGGCGTGGTGCGCGACGACCCGGCCGCGCTGGAAGAAGCCTTGCGGAGCGCCTGCGAGAACGCCGACGCCATCATCACCTCCGGCGGCGTGTCGGTCGGCGCGGCCGACTACACCAAGCAGATCATGGCCAAGCTGGGCGACGTCACCTTCTGGAAGATCGGCATGCGGCCCGGACGCCCGCTCGCCTTCGGCCGTGTCGACTCGAATGGCCGCAGCGCCTTCCTCTTCGGCCTGCCGGGCAATCCGGTGGCGGTGATGGTGTCCTTCTACTTCTTCGCCCGCGAAGCCCTGCTGCGCATGATGGGGGCGGATGCTCCCCTGCCCCTGCTGCGCGCGCGCTCGAGCGGCGCGATCCGCAAGAAGCCCGGCCGCACCGAGTACCAGCGCGGCATTTTGACGCGCGGTGCGGATGGCGAAGCGGAGGTGCGCATCACGGGCTCGCAAGGCTCGGGCATCCTGCGCTCGATGTCGGAGGCGAATTGCATGGTGGTGCTGCACGACGAGCAAGGCAACGTCACAGCGGGGGATTTGGTCGATGTGCTGGTATTCGAGGGATTGATGTAAGCGGCTCGGATCGTCTAAACCAGATCGTCGTCTGGATCGATGCCTTCCAAGCCAATTGCACTCATCGGAATATGGAAGGCTTCGCCCTGTTGCTGCATTAACGATATGACGCGATGAAACCCCGCTAAATAACCGACAGAGAAATCCGAGCCGCCATCGCTTGCCTTCTGCTTGGCTTCTATGGCCAATTCTTTAAGCAATAAGCCCAGATCGTGAAGATAGCCTTCATAGTCGGTCATCATACAAGTCCATTGAACATCGATTTCGAAAGCGTCGGAGTGATCGCGTCCGAACCACTAGTCGCCTAGCGACCTGCCTCAATCGTCGGAATCCAGGCGATCCGGCCCGAGCATTAGCTGCGCGGCCTCGCTCGGCAAAGCCTCCACCGACTTCAGCTTCCTCGCCATCTGGCGGCTGCGCACCTCGGCGCTTTCGATGTTCTTGGCCGCCTTCTCAAGCGTCGCCTTGGTGGTGGCGAGCACGTCGCCGAACTTGGTGAATTCGGTCTTCACCGCGCCCAGCACCTGCCACACCTCGGACGAGCGCTTTTCCAGCGCCAGCGTGCGGAAGCCCATCTGCAGGCTGTTGAGCAGCGCGCTCAGGGTCGAGGGGCCGGCGATGGTCACGCGCAGCGAGCGCTGCAGGTCATCGGCCAGGCCCGGGCGGCGCATGACTTCCGCGTACAGGCCCTCGGTCGGCAGGAAGAGGATGGCGAAGTCGGTCGTCTGCGGCGGCGACACGTATTTTTCGCAGATGGTCTTGGCTTCGCCGCGCACCGCCCGTTCCAGCTCCGCGCCGGCGCGCGCGACGCCGTCGGCATCGGCCGTCTCGGCCGCTTCCAGCAGGCGTTCGTACTGCTCCTTCGGGAACTTGGCGTCGATCGGCAGCCACAGCGGCGGGCCGCCATCGACCACGCCCGGCAGCTTGATCGCGAATTCCACGCGCGCGTTGGAGCCGGCCACGGTCTCGACGTTCTTGGCGTACTGGTCGACCGTCAGCACCTGCTCGAGCAGCATCTCGAGCTGCACTTCGCCCCAGGTGCCGCGGGTCTTGACGTTGGTGAGCACGCGCTTGAGGTCGCCCACGCCGATGGCCAGGGCCTGCATCTCGCCCAGGCCCTGGTGCACTTTTTCCAGGCGCTCGCTGACCTGGCGGAAGGATTCCGTCAGGCGCGTCTCCAGCGTCGCGTGCAGCTTCTCGTCCACGGTCTGGCGCATCTCTTCCAGGCGCTTCGCATTGTCCGCCTGCAGGTCGCGGATCTTGCTTTCCAGCGTGCCGCGCACTTCCAGCATGCGCTGGGCGTTCGATTCGGTCAGGTTCGACAGGGTCAGCTGCAGGGTGTCGGCGAAACGCTTCAGGGAGCGCGCCTGCTCTTCGCGGCCGCTGCTCGACTGCAGCTGCATCTGCTGGCGCATGCTGTCGAACTGCTGCACGCTGGCGGCGTGGTACTGGCCCATGTGGCCCGCCACTTCCTGGCGCGTGGCCTGTGCGGTGGATTGCATCTCGAGGCGCAGTTCGCGCTCCAGGCGCTCGATGTGGCGGGCGTCGCCATTGGATCGGGCGCGCGCCAGCAACAGGAGCTGCAGGACGACCACGACGACCAGGACCAGCAGCAGGACGATCTCGATGATGCTCATGTTTCAGTCGGCCTTCTCAGTCGGCTTTATTGCGCATCCAGTCGGCGGTGTGGAAGAAGGACTGCATCATCCGCACGCGCAGGGCGTCGTCGTAGCCCAGGTCTTCCATCGCCCAGGCCATCGCGCGCAGCCACTGGTCGCGTTCCCTGGTGCCGATGGCGAAAGGCAGGTGGCGGGCGCGCAGGCGCGGGTGGCCGTAGCGTTCGATGAACAGGTCGGGCCCGCCCATCCAGCCCGACAGGAACATGAACAGCTTTTCGCGCGAGCTGTCGTTGGGCACCGGGTGCATCGCGTGAATCTCGGCGAATTCGGGCTCGAGCTGCATCAGGTCGTAAAAACGGTCGACCAGCTCGCGCAGGCGGGACTCGCCGCCCATGATCTCGTACAGCGTTTGTGCTTCGGGGGTATTCGATTCAGACATGCGGACATGATAGCGCAGCCGGGGTGTTCGATGACAGCCCCGGCTGGCGCTTGTTGCAATTACCGGTCAAGCTTCACGCAGGGTCTGCAGCGGCGGCTGGCGCAGCACGCTGCGCAGGCCCAGCCAGCCGCCGATCAGGGCGCACGCGGCGCCGACCGCGACGCCCGCCAGCCACACCTGCGGCTCGAAGCGCCAGGCGAACTTGAACGCGTACTCGGCCAGCGCCCAGCCCATCGCCGCCGCCCCGGTCGCGGCCAGCACGCCGGACAGGCCGCCGACCAGCACGAACTCGATGCGCTGCGCCTGGGCCAGCTGGCCCTTGGTCGCCCCCAGCGCCCGCAGCAGCCCGGCTTCGCGGGTGCGCTCGGCCTGCGACCCCATCAGGGCCGCGTACAGCACCAGCACGCCGGACGCCAGGGTGAAGGTGAACAGGAATTCGACCGCCACCACCACCTGGTCCAGCACGTCCTGCAGCTGGCGGATGATGCCGGAGACGTCGATCACGCTCAGGTTCGGGTAGTTGCGGCTCAGGGTGTTGGTCAGGTCGTTGTTACCCATGGCGGCCCCATTCGGCAGGTGGAAGGCCGTCATATAGCTCTTCGGCGCATTGACCATGGCTTGCGGGTTGATGATGACGAAGAAGTTGGCGCGCATCGAGCCCCATTCCAGCTTGCGCAGGCTCGTGATCTTCGCTTCGACCGGAATGCCGCCCATGTCGAAGCGCATCACGTCGCCCAGCTTCAGCTTCAGGCGCGTGGCCAGGCTCTGCTCGACCGATGCCTCGGCGACGCCGGGCGCATCCTTGTACCAGCTGCCGGCGACGATCTCGTTCGTCTCGGGCATGTCCTTCATGGTGGACAGGTTGAACTCGCGCTCGGCCATGCGGCGCGCCTCGCCATCCTGGTAGGTGTCGCGGGTGACCGGCTTGCCGTTCAGGGCCGTGAAGCGGCCGCGGATCATCGGGTAGAGCACGACGTTCTTCACGTCCGCGCCGCGCAGCTGCTGCTCGACCCCGGCCGCCTGCTCCGGCTGGATATTGATGATGAAGCGGTTCGGCGCATCCGGCGGCGTGGCGGTGCGCCAGGCCGACATCAGGTCGCCGCGCACGACGGTGAGGATCAGGAGCGCCATCAGGCCGAGCGAGAGCGAGACCACCTGCACCACGGTGGCGCCGGGACGGCGCTGCAGCGAGGTGATGGCGAAACGCCAGGCCTGGTGCCTGAACAGGCCGCGCAGGTGGCGCAGGCCGCGCAGACCGAGCCAGGCCACGAACGCGAACACGGCCAGGCCGCCGAGGAAGCCGCCGGCCGTCATCAGGGCGATCTTGGTGTCGCCCGCCTGCCACAGCAGCAGCGCCAGGAACACGCCGATCCCGAGGCCATAGGTGGCCAGGGCCAGCGGCTGGGGCGCGGCGGCTTCGCGCCGGATCACGCGGTTGTGCGGCACGTTGCGCAGCTGGAGCACCGGCGGCAGCGCGAAGCCGACCAGCAGCAGCATGCCGGTCGCCACGCCCTGCAGGGCCGGCAGCGGCGACACCGGCGGCAGGTCGGGCGGCAGCAGATTGCCGATCAGCTCGATCAGGATGAAGTGGGCGCCGAAACCCACCAGCACGCCCAGCAGGCTGCCCGCCAGGCCGACGAGGGTGAACTCGATCAGGTACATGGCGCCGACCTGGTTCTGGGTCATGCCGAGGCAGCGCAGCATGGCGCAGGCGTCCAGGTGGCGCTGCATGAAGCGGCGCGCCGCCATCGCGACCGCCACCGCGGCCAGCATGGCCGAGAGCAGGCCGACCAGGGACAGGAAGCTGTCGGCGCGGTCGAGCGTGGCGCGCATCTCGGGGCGGCCGTTCTCCAGGGTCTCGATGCGCACGCCGCGCACATTGCCGGTCTTGATGTCGCTGCGCAGCCAGGCTTCGTACGCCTGCACCGCGGCCAGCTCGTTCTTCGAGGGGGACGCCACCTGCAGGCGGTAAGCCACGCGCGAGAAGGCGTCGACCAGCTTCGTGGCCGGCAGGTCCTGCAGCGAGAGCATCACGCGCGGCGCGAAGTTGGCGAAGCCCGCCCCCTTGTCCGGTTCGGCGGCGATCAGCTGGGCGATGCGGAAGGTTTTCTCGCCGAGCTGGATGCTGCCGCCCACTCCCGTCCGCAGGGCCGGCAGCAGGTTGGCGTCGACCCAGACCGTGCCCGGTTCCGGGATACCCGTGGTCTTCGTGCCGAGCGCACGGCTGGCGGCATCGGTGTCGGTGGTGATGGTGAGCTGGCCGCGCAGCGGGTAGCCGTTCGAGACCGCCTTGACGGCGGCCAGCTTGGCCTGCGTGTCCTCGCCTTCCCCGGCCTGGGCCATGCTCTGGAACTGGGTGAAGTCGGCCACCAGCAGGCCGCGGCGGCGCGCTTCCTCGCGCCAGCGCTCGGGCACCGGGTCGTCGGCATTGACCAGCAGGTCGGCGCCCAGCAGCTGGTGCGCGTCGCGCTCGAGGCCCGTGCGCATGCGGTCGATGAAGAAGCCGACCGAGGACAGGGCCGACACGGCGACGACCAGCGCCACCAGCAGGAAGCGCAGCTCGCCCGCGCGCCAGTCGCGTGCGGTCATGCGGAGGGACTGGAGGAACATGGGACGTCCTCAGGCGCGAATTTGCGCAGAGTGGGCAAAGAAATCGTCGACTTCGGCGATGAACGCGCGCTTGCGCTCCGGGTCGAGGAAGGAGGCGGCGAAGCTGTTGCGCGCCAGCTGGCGCGCGTGGTTCACGTCCAGCGGCAGCGCCTCGAAGGCGGCGATGAAGTTGGCGTTCATGTAGCCGCCGAAATAGGCCGGGTCGTCCGAATTCACGGTGGCCACCAGGCCCTTGTCGAGCAGCTCGCGCAGGTTGTGCTTGCCCATCACGTCGAACACGCGCAGCTTGATGTTCGACAGCGGGCACACGGTCAGCGCCATCTGTTCGCGCACCAGGCGCTCCACCAGGGCCGGGCTTTCCAGGCTGCGTACGCCGTGGTCGATGCGCTCGACCTCGAGCACGTCGAGGGCGCTCTCGATGTAGGCGGGCGGGCCCTCTTCTCCCGCGTGCGCCACGAGGCGCAGCCCGAGCTGGCGGGCGCGCTCGAACACACGCGCGAATTTTTCCGGCGGGTGGCCGACTTCGGAGGAATCCAGCCCTACGCCCAGAATCTTGTCACGGAATGGGAGCGATTCTTCGAGCGTGGCCAGCGCCTCTTCCTCGGACAGGTGGCGCAGGAAGCACATGATCAGGCTCGCGCTGATCGGGCCTTCCTGGCAGGCGCGCCAGATGCCGCCGATGACGGTCTCGAAGGGGACGCCGCGCGCAGTATGCGTCTGCGGGTCGAAGAAGATCTCGGCGTGGCGCACATTGTCTGCGGCGGCGCGCTGCAGGTAAGCCGCGGTCATGTCGTAGAAATCCTGCTCGGTGAGCAGCACACTGGCGCCGGCGTAATAGATGTCGAGGAAGGATTGCAGGTCCGTGAAAGCGTAGGCATCGCGCAACGCCTCGACCGAGGCATAGGGCAGCGATACGCTGTTTCTTTGTGCCAGCGCAAAAATCAGCTCGGGCTCGAGCGAACCTTCAATGTGGATATGTAATTCTGCCTTCGGCATGTTTTGCAGGACGCTGCGCAGCTGCTCGTTCAGCATGATGTTTCTCCGGCCGTGAAACGATTTGGATGTTGTGGCCGACAAGTGTAACGCATGGGCGGACAGGCCCGGGCTCACAGGGAAAAGCGCCCGAAAAGGGGCGCGCCGTATTGACCGTACGCGTGCGCCACTGCTTGAGCATATCATGCACTATCGGATCACAAAGTTGATATTTAAGCAGCCTCGGGAGGCATGAAAATCGACCGTGCGAGACCCTCCCAGGCATCCCTTCCAGGACGTGTTGACGGGTCTCGCGGGCGGGCTTTGAACGACGCTTTTCTAATCTGATTCAAGCACTTGCATATACATTAAAGGTGCGCACGACACTGCTTTGACTTCGAGAACCAATAGGCACATAATAAATTTCACAAACGCAAAAAAAGACGCTCTCCAAGCTGCGGGAGACCGGACCGGGCCCACCAGCACATCCGGGACTAGAAGAAAAAAATCGCACTGTCTGCGCCGCCGGCCATCCCGGCGCCGCATGCGGGCGACCGATAAGGAGTACGCCAGACAAAGACCGGGGGGCTTGAGGCAGGCCCATCACACGGACTGCCGAGACAGTGATTGTTCGCACACGAAATTCGCCCGCGCTTCTTCCAAGGACCCGTGACGGATTTCGCCTACCAAAGGACATTCGAAATGAGCATCTTTGACAACTACGCAGCCCGCTATGAGCGTACCCGGGAAGAGGAATACTCCATGTCGGAGTTCCTCCAGCTCTGCAAGAAAGACCCCCTGACCTATGCCAGCGCGCCGGAGCGCATGCTGGCCGCCATCGGCGACCCCACCCTGGTCGACACCCGCCTCGACCCGCGCCTGTCCCGCATCTTCGCGAACAAGGTGATCAAGGTCTATCCGGCCTTTCGCGAGTTCTACGGCATGGAGGAAGTGATCGAACAGGTCGTCTCCTACTTCCGCCACGCGGCCCAGGGCCTGGAAGAACGCAAGCAGATCCTCTACCTGCTGGGCCCGGTGGGTGGCGGCAAGTCCTCGATCGCCGAGAAGCTCAAGAGCCTGATGGAACAGGTGCCCTTCTACGCGATCAAGGGTTCGCCCGTGAACGAGTCGCCCCTCGGCCTCTTCAACGAAGTCGAAGACGGCACCATCCTCGAAGAAGACTACGGCATCCCGCGCCGCTACCTGCGCACCATCCCGAGCCCCTGGGCCGTGAAGCGCCTGCACGAGTTCGGCGGCGACATCAACAAGTTCCGCGTGGTCAAGCGCTACCCCTCGATCCTGAAACAGGTCGCGGTCGCCAAGACCGAGCCGGGCGACGAAAACAACCAGGACATTTCCTCGCTGGTGGGCAAGGTCGACATCCGCAAGCTCGAAGATTATGCCCAGGACGATCCGGACGCCTACAGCTACTCGGGCGGCCTGTGCCTGGCAAACCAGGGCCTGATGGAATTCGTCGAGATGTTCAAGGCGCCGATCAAGGTGCTGCACCCGCTGCTGACGGCCACGCAGGAAGGCAACTACAAGGGCACCGAGGGCTTCGGCGCGATTCCCTTCGAGGGCATCGTGCTGGCGCACTCCAACGAGTCCGAGTGGAAGACCTTCCGCAACAACCGCAACAACGAGGCCTTCCTCGACCGTATCTACATCGTCAAGGTGCCCTACTGCCTGCGCGTGTCGGACGAGATCAAGATCTACGACAAGCTGCTGCACAACTCCTCGCTCGACAAGGCGCCCTGCGCGCCGGGCACCCTGCGCATGATGGCGCAGTTCGCGATCCTGTCGCGCCTGAAGGACCCGGAGAACTCCAGCGTCTACTCGAAGATGCTGGTCTACGACGGCGAGAACCTGAAGGACACCGACCCCAAGGCCAAGTCGATGCACGAATACGTCGACTATGCCGGCGTGGACGAAGGCATGAACGGCCTGTCGACCCGCTTCGCCTTCAAGATCCTGTCCAAGGTCTTCAACTTCGATAACACCGAAGTGGCGGCCAATCCGGTTCACCTGCTCTACGTGCTCGAACAGCAGATCGAACGCGAGCAGTTCCCGCCGGAGACCGAGCAGCGCTACATGTCCTATATCAAGGAACACCTGGCGCAGCGCTACGTCGACTTCATCGGCAAGGAAATCCAGACCGCCTACCTGGAAAGCTATTCCGAGTATGGCCAGAATATCTTCGACCGTTACGTGACCTTCGCGGACTTCTGGATCCAGGACCAGGAATTCCGCGATCCTGACACCGGCGAGAGCTTCGACCGCGAATCGCTGAACGCCGAGCTCGAGAAGATCGAGAAGCCGGCCGGCATCTCGAATCCGAAGGATTTCCGAAACGAAATCGTCAACTTCAGCCTGCGTGCGCGGGCCACCAATGCCGGCAAGAACCCGGCCTGGACCAGCTACGAGAAATTCCGTAGCGTGATCGAGAAGAAGATGTTCTCGAACACCGAAGAACTCCTGCCTGTCATCTCCTTCAATGCGAAGGCGAGCGCCGAGGATGCCAACAAGCATGCCGACTTCGTTGCCCGCATGGTCGAGAAGGGCTATACGCCGAAGCAGGTGCGGCTGCTGTGCGAATGGTATCTGCGCGTAAGGAAGTCCTCCTGACAGGGGCACCGGCGCGCGGCGAAATGGAGGCGTGCTTCGTACGCGCGATTGCGGAGCGTATTAAGATAGACCTATCAAGATTTCGCCCGCCCGCAACGCATCGGCGGCTCGAAGAACCGTCGCGAGCGGCAGCAGTTGCGGTCGAGAAGCGCAACCGTACAAGCGTACGGTGAGCATCGCAGGGCTCGGCGCCCCCACCGCAATTGCAACGCGCAGCAGGTTCTTCGAGCCGCCACCACAGGAGGCTAGTTTGACTTATCTCATCGACCGTCGCTTGCAGGGCAAGAACAAGTCTGCGGTCAACCGCGAACGCTTCCTGCGCCGCTACAAAGCGCAGATCAAGGACGCGGTGGGCCGCGCGATCAAGGGCCGCTCGATCACCGACATCGAGAACGGCGAAAAAGTCACGATCCCCGTCAAGGACGTGAACGAACCCCATTTCGGCCACGCCCACGGCGGCGTCTGGGAAACCGTCAATCCCGGCAACACCGAATACCAGAAAGGCGACCAGTTCAACCGTCCGCGCAGCGGCGGGGGCGGCGCCGGGCGCGGACGCGCCGGCAACAGCGACCAGACCAGCGAAGACGATTTCATCTTCGAGCTCTCGCGCGAAGAATTCATGAACTATTTCTTCGAAGACCTCGAGCTGCCGAACATGGTCAAGACGCAGCTCAGCCAGACGGTCGAGTTCAAGAACCAGCGCGCCGGCTACAACGTGTCCGGCACGCCCTCGAACATCCACGTGCTGCGCTCGCTGCGCGGCGCGCTCGGCCGCCGCATCGCCGTCGGCGGCCCGGCCAAGCGCCAGTTGAAGGAAGCGGAAGAAGCCCTGCAGGCGCTGTTCGACGAAGGCGCACCTTCGGACGACGAACAGGTGATCGAGCTGAAGGACAAGATCCATCACCTGCACATCCGCCTGAACGCGATTCCCTTCATCGATCCTTTCGACCTGCGCTACTCGAACCGCATCAAGGTGCCGAAGCCCAGCACCCAGGCCGTGATGTTCTGCATCATGGACGTGTCGGGCTCGATGGACGAGACCCGCAAGGACACGGCCAAGCGCTTCTTCATCCTGCTCTACCTCTTCCTGAAGCGCGTCTACGAGAAGATCGAAGTGGTCTTCATCCGCCACCACACGGCCGCGGCCGAGGTCGACGAAAACGAGTTCTTCCATTCGCGCGAATCGGGCGGCACCGTGGTGTCCTCGGCCCTGAACCTGCTGCAGAAAGTCATCGCCGAACGCTACGGCAGCTCGGACTGGAACGCCTACGTGGCCCAGGCCTCGGACGGCGACAACTGGGACAACGACTCGGTGCTGTGCAGGCAGATCCTCACCAGCGCCATCATGCCGCGGGTCCAGTACTACACCTATGTCGAGATCACCGACGGCCCGCCGCAGAACCTGTGGGAACAGTATTGCGAGGTGGCCGAGCACCACAAGAATTTCGCCATGCAGAAGATCGTGACGCCGGCCGACATCTATCCCGTCTTCCGCGAGCTGTTCAAGAAACAGCCGAAATAGCGAACGAGAAAAGGGAGGCACCTCATGCCAAGAGACCCCAACAACCCGCGCGCCCTGCCCGAACAGTCGGAGTGGACCTTCGACCTGATCGAACAGGCGCACGAGGAAATCAAGCGGGTGGCCAAGCGCTACGGCCTGGACACCTACCCGAACCAGCTCGAGATCATCACCGCCGAGCAGATGATGGATGCCTACACCTCGGTGGGCATGCCGGTGTCGTACAACCACTGGTCCTTCGGCAAGCATTTCCTGTCGACGGAAAAAAGCTACCGGCGCGGCCAGATGGGCCTGGCCTACGAGATCGTCATCAACTCGAATCCCTGCATCGCCTACCTGATGGAGGAAAACAGCCTGACCATGCAGGCCCTGGTCATCGCACATGCTGCCTACGGGCACAATTCATTCTTTAAAGGCAATTATCTTTTCCGCACGTGGACCGATGCCGACGCGATCGTCGACTATATGGTGTTTGCGAAGAACTATATTGCAGAGTGCGAACAGCGCTACGGCATCGACGCGGTCGAAGAGCTGCTCGATTCCTGCCACGCGCTGCAGAACTATGGGGTGGACCGCTACAAGCGGCCGGCCAAGCTCTCGGTGGCCCAGGAAACGGCGCGCCAAAAAGAGCGCGAGGAATACGCCCAGTCGCAGATCAATGAGATCTGGCGCACCCTGCCCCTGCGCGAGGAGCAGGTGGCGACCGCGGCGCCGAGCCGCTTCCCGCCCGAGCCCGAAGAGAACCTGCTCTACTTCATCGAGAAATATGCGCCCCTGCTGGAACCCTGGCAGCGCGAACTGGTGCGCATCACCCGCAAGATCTCCCAGTATTTCTATCCGCAGCGCCAGACCCAGGTAATGAACGAGGGCTGGGCCACCTTCTGGCACTACACCATCCTGCAAGACCTTTATAAAGAGGGCATCGTTGGCGACGGTTTCATGCTGGAATTCCTGCAGAGCCACACCAACGTCGTCTACCAGCCGCCCGCGACCAGTCCGTATTACAGCGGCATCAATCCGTATGCACTCGGTTTCGCGATGATGACCGACATTCGACGCATTTGCGAAGACCCGACCGACGAAGACCGCGCCTGGTTCCCGGACATTGCCGGCAGCGACTGGCTCAAGACCCTGGACTTCGCGATGCGCAACTTCAAGGACGAGAGCTTCATCGCCCAGTATCTCTCGCCCAAGCTGATCCGCGACTTCCACTTCTTCGCGGTGCTCGACGACGACCGCAGCGACAAGCTGACCATCTCGGCGATCCACGACGAGCAGGGCTACCGCTACGTGCGCCACAAGCTGGCCGAACAGTACAACATCGGCAGCCGCGAGCCGAACATCCAGGTCTGGCAGGTCAACACCCGCGACGACCGCGCCCTCACCCTGCGCCATACGCAGTTCAACCGGCGTCCGCTGAACCAGCAGGCCCAGGAAGTGCTCAAGCACGTGGCGCGCCTCTGGGGCTTCGACGTGCGTCTCGAGACGGTCGATCCGAGCGGGCACGTGGTCAGCTTCCTGGAGTGCCGCCGCGAGAAACGCGGCCGCTGAGCCGCATCATCCATGGTCGAAGGCCGCCTTTCTGGCGGCCCTTTTCTCTTCCCGCAGGCCGGCAGACTCCGAACCTGGGGCCATACCCCGCGCCGGACGCTGTCGCGGGGCCGCTTGCATCCTCCAGCGCCCGGAAGACGGGGCGCGCCGCGCCTGCCACGGCGACCTACCCGCCCGACCCAGCCTTGCCTTCCACGTCCGACCGTGCGTTTTGCCACCCTTTTCCCGGGAAATGACCAGTGCACAGAAATTTTTTTGCGCTTCGGTGCGCAAACACACTGTTCAAAACGCCGGTTTCCATGTAGTTTTGCTATGCATGAGGGGCAGATATGTGCGAAAGGATTGCCAAAAGAACAACTTAAGCATATCAAGACGCGGTTTTCCCATTACTTTCAGCTATGTCTTCGTACGGGGAAAAACGGGGATGTCGACCTGCTCAACGGTACGCACCGCTTGTACGAAACTGGCTATAGTTTGCAAAAAGATCAGCAACTCGTCATATGAAATTTGCTACTGGTCCATTTTGGCATGAAAAATTTGGCAAAACCGGCATCCATGCCTGACGATCCACACATGGAGGAGAAAGACTACACAAAATTACAATTTTCCATTGCTTTCTGGACCACGGACAGCCCGCCGCCGCAGTTGTATAGATGAGCCTGATTGCCTGCAATTACAGGCAGTTAAGCCCTCTTTCGACGGTGTAAAAATGTCTCCTCAAAAAAGAATTCGTAGGTATAATTCTTTGATGTCCCGGATGCGGCCCTTGGCTTTTTGTCGTGTTTAGTGGGTTTAGTGGCAACAAAAAAAGTTGGTATTGGAGAAAGATGGCATGAATTTTACGCATGATAAGCAACCGGGTAGGAATTTCACCGGTCTCGCCATTGTTATCCTGTTGCACGTTCTGGTTGCTTGGGCCGTCATCAATGGCCTGGGTACCCGGATCGTGAGCAAGGTGGCCGAGGCTGTGGAAACGAAATTGATCGAAGAGGTGAAGCCGCCGCCGCCGCCGGAAACGCCGCCGCCGCCACCACCGCCGGAAATGAAGGCACCGCCACCGCCGTTCATTCCGCCGGTCGAAGTGCAGGTGCAGCAACCGCCGCCGCCGCAGAACGCGATCTCGGTCGCAACCAACACGCCGCCGCCGACGACCAGCCTGGCCCCTCCGGCACCGCCGGCGCCGCCAGCTCCTCCGGCAGCAGCACCGCGCGGTCCGAGCCGGACCGAGGCAGTGGCAGACTTCAACACTTGCGCACGTCCGGAATATCCGCGTTCGTCGCAGCGTAACGAAGAAACGGGTACCACGACCCTGCAGTTCCTGATTGGTGTCGATGGTCGAGTAATGGAATCCAAACTGCAGAAGTCGTCTGGCTTCCGCGATCTGGACCGGGCCGCGCAATCGGCCCTGAGCAAATGCCGATTCAAGCCGGCCACGGTCGATGGCCAGCCGCAACAGGCGTGGACAGCGGTGCAGTACGTCTGGACGCTGGAATAAAACCGAGACAGAACATCGTCTCAACTCTATGATTTTCGTTGTCACTAGTTCAGCGAACTGTCTATTTTATATTTTTGGAGGAAGCATGTTTAAGAATACCCGTTTGTCCGCTATGCTGGCGGCTGTCCTGTTCTCGGTAACGGCGGCATCGGCCCTGGTCTCCGCACCGGCCTTCGCTGACGCTCCTGCCGCAGGCGCCACCGCTCCGGCGGCTGACGCGGCTGCACCGGCTGCCGACGCAGCTGCTGCACCGGCTGCCGACGCAGCTGCCGCTCCGGCTGGCGACGCAGCCGCTCCGGCTGCCGCTGGCGGCGAAGCCACCGAAGAAGTCCACAACCCGTACGGCTTCCAGGCAATGTGGGAAGAAGGCGACTTCGTCAACAAGGGCACCATCATCATCCTGTCGCTGATGTCGATGGGTTCGTGGTACATCATCATCACCAAGCTGATCGACCAGCAGAAGATCATGCGCCAGTCGAAGGACGCTTCGGCCAAGTTCTGGAAAGCTCCGTCGATCGCCGCCGGCTCGGCTCAGCTGAAAGAAGGCTCGCCGTTCCGCTTCATCGCTGAAACCGGCACCAAGGCAACCCAGCACCACGACGGCGCCCTGCTCGAGCAGATCGACCTGTCGACCTGGGTGACCATGCAGATCCAGCGCGCCGTGGACCGCGTCCAGTCGCGTCTGCAAGATGGCCTGTCGTTCCTGGCAACCGTCGGTTCGACCTCGCCGTTCATCGGTCTGTTCGGTACCGTCTGGGGCATCTACAACGCGCTGACCGCCATCGGTATGTCGGGTAACGCATCGATCGACAAAGTGGCAGGCCCGGTGGGTGAAGCGCTGATCATGACCGCATTCGGTCTGTTCGTCGCGGTTCCTGCGGTTCTGGGTTACAACTGGCTGGTTCGTCGTAACAAGTCGGTCATGGAAGACATCCGTTCGTTCTCGGCTGACGTTCACTCGGTCCTGATCTCGGGTGCCATGTCGACCTCGAACGCTGCCGCTGGTGCCAAGAAGGCTGGTTAATCATGTCGATGAGTGTCGGCTCCGATTCCGGAGATGAAGATGCCGTGATGTCAGAGATCAACACGACGCCGCTAGTCGACATCATGTTGGTTCTTCTGATCATCTTCCTGATCACCAGCCCGGTGGTTCTGAATCTGCAGAAGGTTACCCTGCCTGCAGAATCGAACCAGGTCACCAAGTCCAAGCCGGAAGACGTTAACATCACCATCAACAAAGATGGCGAGATGTACTACAACCAGACGCGCCTCGCGAACACGGACGAGCTGTTCAAGTTCCTCGCGGAGCAGTCGGTGAAGCAGCCGCAGCCTGCTGTGAAAGTTCGTGGCGACCAGCAGTCGCGCTACGAAGCGATCGGCCGGGTGATTTACACGGCTCAGCGTGCTGGGATTCAGAAGGTCGGTTTCGTTATCGAACCGCCTGACAAGGGCTAAGTCCCTGTCCGCGATATCAGGGTTTCTTCGGAGACCTTGATATCGCGTCCGAGACCCCAACATTTGAAAAGGAAACACCATGGGCATGAACGTAGGTTCGGGCTCCGCTAAAGGAGCTGATCCGGAACCGATGATGGAAATGAACATGACGCCGCTGATCGACGTCCTGCTCGTTCTCATCATCATGATGATTATCACGATTCCGAAGCAAGACCACTCGGTCAATCTGAACATGCCGGTTGGCAACCCGCCACCGCTGACGAATGAGAAACCGGTGGTCGTGACGATCGATGTGGACTTCGACGGCACCATCCTCTGGGATGGCCAGGTTGTCGCGAATCGCGCGGAACTGGAAGCCAAGATGAACAGCGTCGCTGCGATGGCGAACCAGCCGGAAGTGCACCTGCGTCCGAACAAGCTGGTCGAATACAAGGTGGTCGCCGGTGTCATGGCAACCGCCCAGCGCCTCGGCGTCACCAAGATCGGCATGGTCGGTAACGAGCAGTTCCAGTAATCGATGCATGTTTGACCAACACGGCAGGGTTTCCCTGCCGTGTCCATTTTGAAGAAGGATGTTTTCAGATGATTAAATTCCGTCTCGCACACCTTGGCCTCGCGATGGCCGCTCTCGGTTTCACCGCCGCCCTGCCGGTCGCCGGCCTGGCCCCTGTGCACGCCGCGGTCACCCTGCGTCCGGAAGTCGGCAAACCCCTGCAACAAGCGCAAACGCTGATGAAACAGGGCAATGCCAAGGGCGCCCTGGCCGCCCTGCGCGACGCGGATAAGGCAGCGAAAACCGACGACGAACGCTTCCTGATCGAGCGCGTGCGCGCTTCGGCAGCGTCCTCGGCCGGCGACTGGAGCACCGCCGCCAGCTCGTTCGAAAAACTGCTCGATTCGGGCAAGCTGAGCGCCGGCGAACGTTCGCAGTTCTCGGAAGGCCTGGTCGGCATCTATATGCGCGCCGGCGACCTGAACAAGGCGAACGCCACCATCCAGAAGCTGCTGCAAAAAGGTAACGATCCGAAGCTGCGCGCCTACCTGCTGCAGAACTACTACAAGCAGGGCAACGTCGCCGCGCTGGAGCAGGAACTGCGCAATGCCGAGAAGAGCGGCCGCCTGAGCGAAGACGAGCTCGGCATGCTGGCAAACATCCAGCTCAAGAAGAACGACAAGGCCGGCTACGTCAACACGATCGAGAAACTGGCCGCCGGCTATCCGAAGGCCCAGTACTGGAACGACCTGCTGAATCGCGTGCAGGGCAAACCAGGCTTCTCCGGCCGCCTGTCGGTCGACGTCTACCGCCTGAAGCTGGCGAACAACCTGATGAAGAAGCCGAGCGAGTACATGGAAATGGCCCAGCTCGTGCTGCAGGACAAGGCTCCGGCAGAAGCTCTGAAGGTGATCGACAAGGGCTACAAGGCCGGCGCGCTGGGTACCGGCGCCGACGCCGAACGCCACAAGCGCCTGAAAGACCTGGCCGAGAAGAACCTGGCCGACCAGAACAAGAACGTCGCTGCCCTGGAAGCCGAATACACGGCCGCCAAGGACAACGACGCCCTGGTGGGCCTCGGCTACGCGCTGGTGCAATCGGGCCAGGCCGACAAGGGCCTGAAGATGATGGAAGCCGCGATCAAGGCCGGCGGCCTGCGTCGCGCCGACGAAGCCAAGCTGCGCCTGGGTGAAGCCTACGCCGCGGCCGGCCGCAAGCAGCAGGCGATCAGCACCCTCAAGACCGTGGGCGGCAAGGACGGCTCGGCCGACCTGGCACGCTACTGGATCATGGCAATCAACCGTCCGGTTGCCTGATTCCCTCGCTTGAGCATGCCGACGCCGCCTTTCGAGGCGGCGTTTTTTTTCGCCGGCTCCGCCCCAGTCCTTCCCCCACGGTGTCAGGTCTGACATTTGGACACGAACACAGCATTGGTCTCCTGCCGTCCGCGGGCTACGGTTCAGCTTGTGTCCGAATGTCAGACCAGACCTGACACCGCGGTGTGAAGCGTTGGAGGTCGACATCGACGGCCAAGCCCACGTTGCTGTGCAACATTCGACATACCGTATAATCCTTATTTCGCGCCGGAGCGTCCGGCAGCGCCAAGGAACCATTGATGAAGGTATTTCGCGGACTTCCCAACGACAGGGCGCGCGCCCCCTGCGCACTCACGATCGGCAACTTTGACGGTGTCCACCGCGGCCACCAGGCATTGTTGGCGCACGTGCGCGGCGCTGCCGCCGAGCTGGGTATCGAAGCCGCCGTCATGACCTTCGAACCGCATCCGCGCGAATACTTCGCGCGGCGCACGGGCGACCTGTCGAAAGCCCCGGCCCGCATCGCCAACCTGCGCGACAAGCTGGGCGACCTGGAACGCGCCGGCATCGACCGTGTCATCGTCGAGCACTTCAACGAGCATTTCGCCTCCCAGTCGCCGCAGGACTTCATCGAGCGCGTGCTGGTCGAGGGCCTGCACGTCAAATGGCTGATGGTGGGCGACGACTTCCGCTTCGGCGCCAAACGCGCGGGCGATATCGCCATGCTGCAGGAAGCGGGACGCCGCTACGGCTTCCAGGCCGAGACCCTGTCCGCCGTCATGCATGGCGAGCGCCGCATCTCGTCTTCCGCAGTGCGCGAAGCGCTGAAGGAAGCCGATTTCGCCGCCACCCAGCAGCTGCTGGGCCATCCCTATGTCATGTCGGGCCACGTGATCCACGGCCAGAAGCTGGGCCGCACCCTGGGCTTCCCGACCCTGAACCTGCGCGTCGCCCACCGCCCCGCCCTGATCGGCATTTTCGTGGTACAGGTGCATGGCCTGGCCGACCAGCCCCTGCCTGCGGTCGCCAGCCTGGGCGTGCGCCCGACCGTCGAAGACGCGGGCCGCATGCTGCTCGAAGTCCACGTCTTCGACTACAACGCGCCCGCCTACGGCAAGCTGGTGCGGGTCGAATTCCTCGCCAAGCTGCGCGACGAGGAAAAGTACGTCGACCTGCCCACCCTCACCGCCGCGATCGAAGGCGACGCCCGGCAGGCACGCGCCTTCTTTGCGCACCGCAACGGCGCGCTGACGGCGACGGACCGAATTTGACGCCAGCCCAGGCTGAGTAGACGCGCCGGCTCCGGCGCACCGCGCGGCCCGCCGCGCTCGAACCGAATCATTCAGAGAAAAACCTTATGTCCGATACCAAACCAGTCCAGAACAACAACGCCGGCCAGAAAGCCGCGAAGAAACCAGAGAGCAAGTACCCGGTCAATATGACCGATACCGCCTTCCCGATGCGCGGCGACCTCGCCAAGCGCGAGCCGGGCTGGGTCAAGCAGTGGCAAGAGAAAAAGATCTACCAGCGCATCCGCAAGGCCGCCGCCGGCCGTCCGAAGTTCATCCTGCACGACGGCCCTCCGTACGCAAACGGCGACATCCACCTGGGCCACGCCGTCAACAAGATCCTCAAGGACATGGTCGTGAAATCGCGCACCATGGCCGGCTTCGACGCGCCCTATGTGCCGGGCTGGGACTGCCACGGCATGCCGATCGAGATCCAGATCGAAAAACTGTACGGCAAGAACCTGCCGACGGCCGAGGTGCTGCAAAAGGCCCGCGCCTACGCGCTCGAGCAGATCGACCGCCAGCGCGCCGGCTTCATCCGCCTGGGCGTGCTGGGCGAATGGGAAAACCCCTACATGACCATGGCCTACGGTAACGAGGCCGACGAGCTGCGCGCCCTCGGCAAGCTGCTGGAAAAAGGCTACGTCTATCGCGGCCTGAAGCCCGTGAACTGGTGCTTCGACTGCGGCTCGGCCCTGGCCGAGGCGGAAGTCGAATACCAGGACAAGCGCGACCCGGCGATCGACGTCGGCTTCCCGTTTGCCGAACCGGAAAAGGTCGCCGCTGCCTTCGGCCTGCCTTCACTGCCGACCACCAATGGCTTCATCGTGATCTGGACCACCACCCCGTGGACCATCCCGTCGAACCAGGCGCTGAACGCCAACCCGGAAGTCACCTACGCACTGGTCCAGGCCGAGCGCGACGGCCAGCCGCTCCTGCTGATCCTGGCGCAAGACCTGGTCGAAGCCACCCTGCAGCGCTACAAGCTTGAGGGCAGCGTGATCGCCACCGCCCCGGGCGCCAGCTTGGCGGGCCTCCGCTTCAAGCACCCGCTGCATGCGCAAGACGCGTTCTACGACCGCACGTCGCCGGTCTACCTGGCCGACTACGTCACGGTCGACAGCGGCACCGGCGTGGTCCACTCCGCGCCCGCCTACGGCCTGGAAGACTTCCAGTCCTGCAAGGCCCACGGCATGAAGGACGACGACATCCTGAAACCCGTGATGGGCGACGGCCGCTTCGCCTCGACCCTGCCGCTGTTCGGCGGCCTCACCATCTGGGAAGCCAGCAAGCCGATCTGCGAAGCCCTGCGCGCCGCCGGCGCCCTGTTCGAACTGAAGATGTTCGACCACAGCTACATGCACTGCTGGCGCCACAAGACCCCGATCGTCTACCGCGCCACCAGCCAGTGGTTCGCCGGCATGGACGTCACCCCGAAAGACGGCGGCGCCACCCTGCGTGAAACGGCGCTTGCCGGCATCGCCGAAACCCAGTTCTTCCCCGACTGGGGCCAGGCGCGCCTGCAGGGCATGATCGCCAACCGTCCGGACTGGACCCTGTCGCGCCAGCGCCAGTGGGGCGTGCCGATGGCCTTCTTCATCCACAAGGAAACCGGCGAGCTGCACCCGCGCACCCCGGAACTGCTGGAGCAGGTCGCCAGGCTGATCGAGGAAAAAGGCATCGAGGCCTGGCAGCAGCTGGACGTTGCCGACCTGCTCGGCGCCGATGCGGCGAACTACGAGAAGAACAAGGACACGCTGGACGTCTGGTTCGACTCCGGCTCGACCCACCAGACCGTGCTGCGCGGCTCGCACGCCGAGCAGTCCGCCTTCCCGGCCGACCTCTACCTGGAAGGTTCGGACCAGCACCGCGGCTGGTTCCACTCCTCGCTGCTGACCTCCTCGATGCTCAACGGCCGCCCGCCCTACAAGGCGCTGCTGACCCACGGCTTCACCGTCGACGAGAACGGCAAGAAGATGTCGAAGTCGCTGGGTAACACGCTGGCGCCGCAGAAGATCTCGGATACGCTGGGCGCCGACATCCTGCGCCTGTGGGTGGCCTCGACCGACTACACGGGCGAGCTGTCGATCGGCGAAGAGATCCTCAAGCGCGTCACCGAATCGTATCGCCGCATCCGCAACACCCTGCGCTTCCTGCTGGCGAACACCTCGGACTTCGATCCGGCCAAGCACGCCGTGAAGGTGGAAGAGCTGTTCGAGATCGACCGCTACGCCCTGGCCGAGACCGCGAAGCTGCAGCAGGATATCGCCGCGCACTTCGAGCGCTACGAGTTCCACCCGGTGGTCGCCCGCCTGCAGAACTTCTGCTCGGAAGACCTGGGCGGCTTCTACCTCGACATCCTGAAGGACCGCCTGTACACCACCGGCGTCGATTCGCCGGCCCGCCGCTCGGCCCAGACCGCGCTGTGGCACATCGCGCACAGCCTGCTGCGCGTGATGGCGCCGATCCTCTCCTTCACCGCCGAGGAAGCCTGGGCCGTGTTCGCGGGCCAGCAGGCTTTCCAGGAGTCGGACGAGACCATCTTCACCCAGACGCTGTGGACCTTCCCGGCGATCGCGGACGCCGACGCCCTGCTGGCCAAGTATGCGGCCCTGCGCGAAGTGCGCGCCGACGTCACCAAGCAGCTGGAAGAAGTGCGCGCCTCGGGCGCCATCGGCTCCTCGCTGCAGGCGGAGCTGGCGATCAAGGCGGCCGGCGACAAGTACGCGCTGCTGGCCAGCCTGGACGACGACCTGAAGTTCGTCTTCATCACGTCAACGGCCAGCGTCGAGCAGGTCGGCGACGCGGCGAACGAAGCGGTGGCCGTGACCCCGTCGGAAGCGGAAAAGTGCGAGCGCTGCTGGCACTACCGCCGCGACGTCGGCCACGACCATGCGCATCCCGGCCTGTGCGGCCGCTGCACCAGCAACCTGTTCGGCAACGGCGAAGCACGCCGCTTCGCCTGATACCGAACTGAGCCTCTTGCGGGGCGCCACCGCCCTGCCGCGCCTGACGTAGAAGCGCGGCAGGGCGGTCACTACCAACCTGATCATGGCCACCAAAACCAAAAAAGCTTCGCCGGGCGCCAAGCCCGTCTACAAAAATTCTTCCGCCAGCCTGCTGCCGTGGTTCGGCATCGCCCTGGTGGTGATCCTGCTCGACCAGGTCACCAAGCTCACCGTCGAGCGCACCTTCGCCTACGGCGAGACGGTGCCGCTGACCGGCTTCTTCAACCTGATCAAGGTCTACAACCCGGGCGCGGCCTTCAGCTTCCTGGGCGACGCCGGCGGCTGGCAGCGCTACTTCTTCACCGGCATCGCGATCGCGGCCGTCGGCTTCATCCTCTACCTGATGAAGAAGCACGCCAGCCAGCGCCTGTTCTGCTTCGCCCTCGCCCTGATCATGGGCGGCGCCATCGGCAACGTGATCGACCGCCTGGCCTACGGCCACGTGATCGACTTCCTCGATTTTTACTTGGCCGGCGTCGGCCACTTCCCGGCCTTTAACATCGCCGACATCGGCATCTCGGTCGGCGCCTTCCTGTTCATCGTCGACGAGCTGCGGCGCGTGAACAAGTCCTGAACACGCTGGAGGATTGACGAGCATGGATCTCAAGGACAAGAAGATCGTCCTCGGCCTGACCGGGGGCGTGGCCTGCTACAAGGCGGCGGAACTATGCCGCGCCCTGGTCAAGCGGGGCGCGAAGGTCCAGGTCGTGATGAGCGAAGCGGCCACCCACTTCATCGGCACGGTCACCATGCAGGCCCTGTCCGGCCAGCCGGTCTATACGGACCAGTGGGACGCGCGCATGGCCAACAGTATGGCCCACATCGACCTCACGCGCGACGCCGACGCCATCCTGATCGCGCCCTGCTCGGCCGACTTCATGCGCAAGCTCGCCCACGGTGCGGCCGACGACCTGCTCTCGACCCTGTGCACGGCGCGCCCGCGCCGCGTGCCGCTGCATGTGGCGCCGGCGATGAACGTCGAGATGTGGGAAAACCCGGCCACCCAGCGCAACGTGAAGCAGCTGCTGGAAGACGGCATTTGCCTGTTCGGCCCCGCGGCGGGCTCGCAGGCCTGCGGCGAGACGGGCCTGGGCCGCATGCTGGAAGCGGACGAGCTGGTCGAGGAACTGGTGGCCTCCTTCCAGCACAAGGTGCTGGCCGGACGCCGCGTCCTGATCACGGCCGGCCCTACTTTCGAGCCGATCGACCCGGTGCGCGGCATCACCAATCTTTCGTCGGGCAAGATGGGCTATGCGGTGGCGCGCGCCGCGCGCGAGGCGGGCGCCGAAGTGACGCTGGTTTCCGGCCCCACCGCCCTGCCGACCCCGCACGGCGTGCGCCGCATCGACGTCCTGACGGCCCAGCAGATGCACGACGTGGTCATGGCCGGCATCGAGGGCCAGCACGTCTTCATCGGCGTGGCGGCAGTCGCCGACTGGCGCGTGGCCAATGCCAGCGACCAGAAGATCAAGAAGGCCGAGGGTGGCGGCGCGCCGCAGCTGGAGTTCGTGCAGAACGCCGACATCCTGGCCACCGTCGCCGCCACCACCACGCTGTCGGGCTGGCCCTATTGCGTGGGTTTCGCCGCCGAATCCGAGAACCTGATGGCCTATGGCGCCGCCAAGCGCGAGAAAAAAGGCATCCCCCTGTTGGTGGGCAATATCGGCCCCCAGACCTTCGGGCAGGATGAGAACACCATCATCCTCTTCGACGAGACCGGCCATACCGTGCTTCCCCGCGCCGACAAGCTGACGCTGGCCCGCCAGCTGGTTTCCGAAATCGCGAAGCGCCTGGAACGGCGCTCGCTGCTGACTTAAGAAAAACATGAAGAACATCGACCTCAAGATCCTCGACGCGCGCATGCAGGAGCTGCTGCCCGCCTACGGCACGCCCGGCAGCGCGGGCCTGGATCTGCGCGCCTGCATCGACGCGCCCCTCACCATCGAGCCGGGCCAGACAGTGCTGGTGCCGACCGGCCTGGCCATCCACATCGCCGACCCGGGCTATGCGGCCATGATCCTTCCGCGCAGTGGGCTCGGCCATAAGAACGGCATCGTTCTCGGCAATCTGGTAGGCTTGATCGACTCCGACTACCAGGGCCAGCTCATGGTCTCGACCTGGAACCGCAGCCACACGACCTTCACGCTGCAGCCGATGGACCGGCTCGCCCAGCTCGTGATCGTGCCGGTACTGCAGGTGGGCTTCAACGTGGTGGAGGAGTTCGCATCGAGCGAACGGGGCGCCGGAGGGTTCGGCAGCACCGGCAAACAATAACAAAGCGATCAAGGAGGAACATGAGCCGTATTCATTTGCGTCAGGCTGCGATAGGCATCGCCACCGCCGTCCTGCTGTCGGCCTGCGCCACGCAAGGCCCCATGCGACCGGGCCAGCCGCTCCCGCCGGGGCTGGCGGCGCCGGAAGTACCGCAAGTGACGCCGGAGATGACGGCGGCAGCCGAAACCCTCACCCGGATGGCTACCTTGCAGGACCGCCTGTACAAGGTCTCCGCCCCCCTCCTGATCGACAATGCGGAACTGTGCACGCGCCATGCGCGCAACCTGCTCGGCTTCACCGCCAAGAACCGCTACACCTATCCGGGCCAGTACAACGACGCCGCCCACGCCGTGCTCGGCATGGGCGAGCGCCTGCAGGTGACCAATGTATTGAACGGCAGCGGCGCCGCCAAGGCCGGCCTGCGCCAGGGCGACGAACTGGTCGCGGCCGCCGGCACGCCCCTGCCCACCGGCCCCGATGCGCTGTCCAAGGTCGGCGCCGTCTTCGGCCCCATCGTCACGAAACAGGCCTCGCTGCCCCTGACCATCGCCCGCAATGGCCGCGAACGCGACCTCACCGTGCCGGTCACCCGCGCCTGCGCCTTCGCCATCGAGCTGGGCAACGCCGATAACGTCAACGCCTATGCCGACGGCTCGCGTATCATGGTCACGCGCGGCATGATGGGCTTCGTGCAGAACGACGACGAGCTGGCCTATGTGGTCGCACACACGATGGCGCACAATATGCTCGGCCACGCCGCCAACCAGCGCAACGCGGCCACCATCGGCAGCGTCATCGACAACCTGACCCGCATCGCGCCGGACACCTCGATGCTGATCGGCAGCAGCGGCATCAAGGCCATGCCGCAGTCGCTGGACGTCGCGGCCGACCGCCTGGCGATCTATCTGCTGGCGCGCGCCGACTACCGCATCGAGAACGCCGGCGCATTCTGGAAGCGCTTCGCCGCCACTTATCCGGCGACTGTGCTCAACGGGCATACGGCAAACCATCCCGCGCTGGCGCAGCGCACGGCCGCCATCGACAAGGCCGTGGCCGAAGTGAAGTCCAAGAAGTCGGGCAACAAGCCTCTGACACCGTAGGGGTAGATCGGTCCACTGGACCGATCTGCCCCTACGGTCCGACGCTTCTGCCATGTTTTTTGTATCATTGTCCATCCCCGCCACCTGCGTAACTCCCATGGACAGCATCGACCTCGACGTATTGAAGACCTGTGACGCCTGGCTCGCCGCCGGGCGGCGCTGCCAGCTGGTCACGGTCATCAAGACCTGGGGCTCGAGCCCACGCCCGATCGGCGCCACGCTCGGCGTCTGCGAAGACGGCAGCGTGGTCGGTTCCGTGTCGGGCGGCTGCATCGAGGATGACCTGATCGCGCGGGTGCGCGCGGGCGGCGTCGCCCTCGCCCGGCCCGAGATCGTCAGCTACGGCATCAGCGCCGACGAGGCGCACCGCTTCGGCCTGCCCTGCGGCGGCACCATCGAACTCGCCATCGAACCGCTCACGCCGGACAGCCGCATCCGCGAACTGCTGGACCGCCTCGCCGCCGGCGAACTGGTCGAGCGCCGTGTCGCCCTGAGCACCGGCGCGGTCGCGCTGAACCCTGCCTCCGCGGGCGCCGTCGTGCAGGTCGAAGATGGCGTCCTCACCACCCTTCACGGCCCACGCTGGCGCCTGTTCATCATCGGCGCCGGTCCCCTGTCGCGCTTCCTGGCCCAGGTGGCGAGCGGCATGGACTACCGCGTCGTCGTCTGCGACCCGCGCGAGGAATACCGCAGTGGCTGGAACCTGGAAGGCGTGGAGCTGGTGCACGCGATGCCGGACGACCTCGTGATCGAGGCGCGCCTCGATGCCCGCAGCGCGGTGGTGGCCCTCACCCACGATCCCAAGCTGGACGACCTGGCGCTGATGGAAGCACTGAAGTCCGATGCCTTCTATGTCGGCGCGATCGGCTCGCGCCTGAACAACGAGAAGCGGCGCGAACGCCTGAAACTGTTCGACCTGACCGAGGCGCAGCTGGCGCGCCTGCATGGCCCGATCGGCATCTACATCGGCAGCAAGACGCCCGCCGAGATCGCGATCTCGATCATGGCCGAGATGACAGCCGTGAAGAACGGCGTGCCGGCGAATCTGCTGGTGCCGCATGCCGCCGCGCCGCAGCCGGCCACCATGCAAGCCTGCTCCGTCCTCGCGGCCTGAATTCCAGGCAATTCCAAAGCAAGATTCGGATGGCGTAGCCCAAGCCGCGCTATCATGATTGTCTTTTTGTCCTTGCCCGTCCCGTCAACACCGCGCATGAATACCGTTAATATGCTGCGCCTCGTGGCGCTGGCCGCCATCTGGGGCGGCTCCTTTCTCTTCATGCGCATCGCCGCACCCGTACTCGGGCCGGCGGTGCTGATCGAGTACCGGGTGCTGTTCGCGGCCCTGTTCCTGGCGGGCGTCGCCTGGGTCATGGGGCGCCGCGGAAAAGGCGCGCCGCTCGACCTGCGCCACAACTGGAAGCACTACCTGATGCTGGGCTTCTTCAACTCGGCCCTGCCCTTCCTGCTGTTCGCCTTCGCCGCACGGACCCTGTCCGCCTCCGTGCTGTCGGTGCTGAACGCCACCGCGCCCATGTTCGGCGCGCTGGTGGGCGCCGTGTGGGCGCGCCAGAAAGTCTCCGGCCGCGCGGCCCTGGGCCTGGTGCTGGGCACCGTGGGCGTGAGCCTGCTGGTGGGCTTCGACCACGTCTCCGAACGACCCGGCGCGGCGATCGCGATCGCTGCTGCCCTGGTCGCCGCCTTTTGCTACAGCATCGCCAGCCAATATGCGAAGTCCGCCAAGGCGGTGGCGCCTTTCGCCAACGCGCACGGCTCGATGTGGGCCGCGACCATCTGCACCATCCCGGCCCTGGCCTTCTTCCCCTCGCCGGGCGAACCGACCGTGGGCATCATGGCCGCCGTGCTCGCGCTCGGCGTGCTGTGCAGCGGCATCGCCTACATCCTCTACTTCAAGCTGATCGAGGAAGTCGGCACCACCTCGGCGCTGACGGTGACGTTCCTGAACCCGATGTTCGGCATTCTGTGGGGCGCGATCTTCCTGCACGAGGTGATCGGCTGGCATACGCTGCTCGGCTCGGCCATCGTGCTGGTGGGTACTGCCCTGGTGACGGGCTTCGTGCCGTCCTTCATGCGCTCCCCGGCCGCCGCAGAGGGCAGGTAATGCGGAGCGAACTGCGCCTGGCCCTGCCGGCCGGCTACCGCACCCAGGACGTGCTGGCCTTTCACGGCCGCGATGCGGAAGGGCTGGCGGAACAGGTCAGCCCGACCGGCTTGCGCAAGGGCGTGCTGCTGGGTGGCGTGCCGGTCGTGCTCGAGGTGGCATTCGGGGCCGACGCGGCGCGCTGCACGGTCGATGCCGATGGCGACGTCGCGCAGGTGCTGCCCGCGGCACGCGATGCCCTGTTGAATATCCTCGGCCTGCGCATCGACCCGGCCGCCTTTGCCGCCTTCGTGTGCGACGATCCGGTGCTCGGTCCGGTGGTGGCGCGCCAGCCCGGCCTGCGCATCGTGCAATCGGCGACGATTTTCGAAGCGTTGACCTGGGCCATCATCGGCCAGCAGATCAACCTGCCCTTCGCCATCTCGCTGCGCCGCACCTTCATTGGGCTGGCCGGCCGTCCGCATGCGAGCGGCCTGTGGTGCTATCCGGAAGCGCAGGACGTGGCGCGACTCACGCTGGAAGACCTGACCTCCCGCAAGTTCTCGCGCGCGAAGGCCGAGACCCTGCTGCGCTTTGCCGGGCTGGTGGCCGACGGCGAGGTCGCGCTCGACCGCGATCGTCCGGTCGGGGAAGCCGTGGAGGAGCTGCTCGCCATCAAGGGCATCGGCCCCTGGACCGTCAACTACGCCCTGCTGCGCGGCTACGGCTACCCGGACTGCTCGCTGGAGGGCGACGTCGCGATCCGCACCGCCTTCCACCGCTTGCTCGGCGGCGAGGAACGTCCCGGCATCGCGGCGACGGAAAAGCTGCTGGCGCGCTACGCGCCCCATCGCACGATGGCGGCGGCCTACCTGTGGGCCAGCCTGGCCGATAGCCCGTCCTAGAGGCCCTTGCGCGGCACGCGCCGACAGGTGGCCGCCCAGAACAGCAAGGCCAGGAGGCTGATGCCCGCGCCGAGGCCGCACACGCCGATCCATCCTGCGCGCGCGTGGACCATGGTCGCGCCGATGGCGCCCGCGCCGCTGCCGACCGCATAGAACAGCATGTAGGCGCCGACGAGGCAGCTATGGGCCTCCGCGCCGGAGCGGAAGATCATGCCCTGGTTCGTCACATGGATGGCCTGCCCTCCCGCGTCGAGCAGCACGATGCCGGCGACGAGCATCCAGAGCGACAGCGTCATCATCGACAGGGGAAGCCAGGCCAGCAGGAGCAGCAGCAAGGCCAGCAGGCTGGTCTGCCGCTCGAGCCCCCGGTCGGCGAGCCGCCCTGCGCCCGTCGCCACCAGGGCACCCAGGGCGCCGACCAGGCCGAAGGCGCCGATCATGGAATGGGAATACTGGTAAGGCGGTGCGCTCAGCACCAGGACCAGGGCACTCCAGAAGACATTGAATGCAGCGAACATCAGTAAAGCAAGGGTGCCGCGGATCTGGAGTGTGCGATGCCGGCGCACGAGCACGAACATCGACAGCAGCAGGCTTGGGTAAGGGATGCCGGGCTGGGCAACAGGAAGCCGCGGCAGGCGCTTCGCGATCGGGAAGGCGAGCAGGATCATCGCCGCCGCGGCGCCGAGGTAGACGCTGCGCCAGCCGGACACGTCCGAGATCGTGCCCGCCACCACGCGCGCCAGAAGCAGACCGAGGAAGACGCCACCCTGGGTGGCGCCGACCGCCCGCCCGCGCTCGCTTGGCGCCGAGGCGCTGGCGGCGTACGCGATCAGGCCCTGCGTCATGGCCGTGCCGAGCAATCCGGTGAGCAGCATGCCCGCCATCAGCATGACGGCCGATTGTGCGAAACCCACGAGCAGCAGGGCCCCGACCAGCAGCACCATCTGCACCAGCATGAGCTTGCGGCGCTCGACCAGGTCTCCCAGCGGCACCAGCAGCAGGAGCGCCAGGGCGCAACCGAGCTGCGTGGCCGTCAGCACGCTGCCGATGGCGGCATGGGAGATCGAGAAGTCGGAGGCCAGGCGGTCGAGCAAGGCTTGGGCGTAGTACACGTTCGCGACGCTCATGCCCGCCGCGAGCGCAAACAGGAAAAGGGCGCCGCGCGACAAGGCAGGCTCGATGCCACACGTTTTCTTGGCGGACGCGGCAGGAGTAATGGACGACATGCTTCCTCCTTCAACTGGTTTTAAATTGAAACCAGTTGAAGGATAGGTGACGTGGTTTTAAAATGCAACCACTATCTTGGCAATATCAGGCAAGCCCATGACAAAGCCCGCACACACCAGCAATGAACCCTGCCCCGTCGCCCGGGCCAGCAGCCTGATCGGGGACCGATGGACACTGCTCATCGTGCGCGACGCCTTCGACGGCGTGCGCCGGTTCAGCGATTTCCAGCGCAGCCTGGGCGTGGCAAGGAATATCCTCTCGGACCGCTTGCGCCGCCTGGTCGACGCGGGGATTCTTGCCGTCCAGCCAGCCAGGGAAGGCGGCGCCTACCAGGAGTACGTCCTCACCGAGGCTGGGGAAGACCTGTTTCCCCTCGTGCTGGCGCTGCGCCAGTGGGGCGAGCGCCAGCTGTTCTCGCCGGGCGAGGCGCACTCGGAACTCATCGAGACGGCAACTGGCGAGCCGGTCGCCCCCATGCTGCCGCGCGCCCGGGACGGCAAGGTGCTCATGGCGCATGACGCCACGGTGCGCAAGCTGGCCTGATCATCGGCGGCCGACGAGCTCCCGGATGTAGGCGTCGATCGTGACTTTCCCGCGGATCGGATCGTCGGGAAGATCCAGGCTGTCGACAGTCACCTCGGTCATGCGTGCGTATTCCTCGGCAGCGGCTTCTGAAAACCCGAGCGAGCGAAAGGTACTCGCCCACTGCGCACGGGTCACCACCGCCAGCTCGACCTCGCGCCGCAAGGCCCTGGCCAACGCCGCGGCGACGTCGCTCGGGGCATAGCGCGCCGGTCCTTAGACGTAGGCGACGCCCGTATCGTCGGGCCCGGACAGCAGCCGGCGTGCGGCAGCCTCGCCGAGGTCGCGCGGCGCTACCATCGGGACGCGCATATCCCCGGGAAAGAACGAGACCAGCATACCGCTGCGGCGCACCTCGTCCAGCTGGCCATCCCAGTTGCTCATGTAGGCTGCGAGCGCCCACGCATGAATTCCAGGATGGCCAACAGCCTTTGGCTTCGTGTCACGGGGAGTCGCTTTCGAAGGAAGGTTCGGCATGCACAGCAAGATCGTCGTGACGAATCATACTTCGCTGTGTTGCCCGATGCAGCACGCCCTCGATTGCCTCTCCTTCAGCAAATGCCCCTTCCTCTCCCGTTGCCGATTAATTCCACCTCGGCAAGTCATCGAACTGCTGCGCCCCCTCACCCGAAAACCTTATCAGCTCAGGCAAGGGCACCGTGGCAAGATTATCGCGGCCGTAATGCCCGCCGAGGGCACTCGGAATCTTGAGGCAATACTTGCGATCGTCCGTGAGCGGCCCCAGCGTCAGCTCCGCCAGCTTCACGACCTCGGGCATATACCAGTCGTTCAGGAAATCCTGGTTGTAGGCCAGCGCGTCGAAGGCGTCCCGGCTGTTGGCCACCGGCTCGCAGCACAGGTCTTGCGGGCGCAGACGCCAGAAGCGGCCTTCGTCGTCGCGGATGATGAGATTGCCGAATGCATTGGCCCCGAGGACTTCGACCGCGTTCAAACCGGACCAGCCCCAGGCCTCGTTGATGTCGTCTACGTTGATCATGTCTTGTCCCTTTGCATTGCCGGCGGCAAGGGAAGCCCATGCGCCGGCTCTCACGTGTTGGACCGAACTGAAGCAGCAAGATTGCAGGCAGACGCACGGGGCTTGCGCTGCGTCGAGCTCGACGATGTAAAGAGAAAATGGAAGGCAGAAAATGAAAAGCCGCTGATGTCATCGACATCAACACACCATGGTGTCAGGTCTGACATTCGGACACAAGCTCAACCGTAGCACGGCGCAACTGCTGTGCTCGTGTCCAGATGTCAGACCTGACACCCGGGTTTGATACGGAAAATGTGAGACAGGAAATGAAAAAGCCGCTGATGTCAGCGACATCAACGGCTTCGAATCTGGTTGCGGGGACAGGATTTGAACCTGTGACCTTCGGGTTATGAGCCCGACGAGCTGCCAGACTGCTCCACCCCGCGTCTGATGGAATGAATTATACGCCGAACCAGCGCATTAGGCAAATGCAATGCTCTCCGTTTGTGCGATTGCAGCACAACATGGCTCATCCATAACAGGACGCCACAGCGGAGCCGCGCCGCGCCGACGGCATGGCGCGGCCGATTCAGTGTAAAGTAAGCACAATCTCAACCTGCCGCTGACCTATGAAATTCTGTTCCGAGTGCGCCCATCCCGTCGCCCTGGCAATTCCCGAAGGCGACAACCGGCCGCGCTATGTCTGCCCGCACTGCCACACCATCCATTACCAGAATCCGAAGCTGGTGATCGGCTCGATCCCCGTCTGGGAACAGGACGGCAAGCTGCAGGTGCTGCTGTGCAAGCGCGCGATCGAGCCGCGCTACGGATACTGGACCTTGCCGGCGGGCTTCATGGAGAACGAAGAAACCACCGAGCAGGCGGCGCTGCGCGAGACCGAGGAAGAAGCCGGCGCCAACGTCGAACTGGGCAAGCTCTTCACCCTGCTCAACGTCGCCCACGTGCACCAGGTCCACCTGTTCTACCTCGCGCGCCTGCGCGACCTGGACTTCGCGCCGGGCGAGGAAAGCCTGGAAGTCGCGCTCTACACCCAGGACGAGATTCCGTGGGACGAACTCGCCTTCCCGACCGTGCGCACCACGCTGGAACTCTTTTTCGAGGACCGCGTCAAAGTGCGCGAAGGCGGCAGCTATGGTTTCCACAGCCGCGACATCGTGCGCCCGATGCAGGCGCCGCGCGAACCCGACTGATCCAGCGAGGGCCGCATGATTCCCTGGCTCGAGCCGACAACGCCCTTCCCCGACGTGTCCGAAGCGCTGACGATCGATGCGCCGGGCCTGCTCGCGGCCGGCGCCGACCTCTCGCCGCAGCGCCTGCTGCTCGCCTACCAGAACGGCATCTTCCCCTGGTTTTCGGAAGGCCAGCCCATCCTCTGGTGGAGCACCGACCCGCGCATGGTGCTGGAGACCAGCCAGTTCAAGGTCAGCGACAGCCTCAAGAAAACCCTGCGCAAGGTCGAGCGCAGCAGGATCGAGGGTGGTCCGTGGGACGTCCGCTTCGACAGCGCTTTCGAGAAGGTGATGCGCGCCTGCGCCGCGCCGCGCAAGGACGGCCCCGGCACCTGGATCTCGGAAGACATCATCGACGGCTACACCGGCCTGCACGCCATGGGCTATGCCCACTCGGCCGAGGTCTGGCTGGACGGCGAACTGGTCGGCGGCGCCTACGGCGTCTGCATCGGCCGCATGTTCTACGGCGAATCGATGTTCGCGCGCGCGACGGACGCATCCAAGGTGGCGCTGGCCTACCTGGTGTCCTTCCTGCGCCGCAATGGTGTCAGGATGATCGACTGCCAGCAGGAGACCGGCCACCTGGCCTCGCTTGGCGCCGCGCCGATCCCGCGCAGCGCCTTCCTCGCCCACCTGCGGGAAGCCATCCGCGAGCCCGCCATCACCCGCTGGGAAGTCGCGCCACCGTTGCTTGACTAACGGTGCGCGGGCAGGTTTTCGCTAGAATAGGTCCATCACGTCGTCTCGAGAGCTTTTTGCATGACGCACCTTAATGACCTGCCCTTCGCCACGCTGCAGTTCTACACCACCGCGCCCTACCCGTGCAGCTACCTCGACGCACGCCAGGCCCGCTCGCAGGTGGCGACGCCCTCGCACCTCATCAATGCCGACGTGTATTCCGAACTGGTGCGCAACGGCTTTCGCCGCAGCGGCATCTTCACCTATCGCCCCTACTGCGACGGCTGCCAGGCCTGCATCCCGGTGCGCGTCAAATGCGAGGACTTCACGCCCAACCGCACCCAGCGCCGCGCCTGGAAGCGCCACGGCAACCTGGTCGCCATGGTGGCCAACCTCGCGTTCTCGGACGAGCACTACGCCCTCTATCTGCGCTACCAGACCACCCGCCACGTCGGCGGCGGCATGGACCAGGACAGCCGCGACCAGTACGCCCAGTTCCTGCTGCAGAGCCGCGTGAACACCCGCCTGGTCGAGTTCCGCGAGCCCGACGGCACCCTGCGCATGGTGTCCATCATCGACGTGCTGTCGGACGGGCTGTCCTCGGTCTACACCTTCTTCGACCCGGACGTCGAGGGCGCCTCCTTCGGCACCTACAACGTGATGTGGCAGGTGAACCAGGCGCGCGAGCTGGGCCTGAGCTACGTGTATCTCGGCTACTGGATCGAGCAGAGTCCGAAGATGGCCTACAAGATCAACTTCCGCCCGCTGGAAGCGCGCATCGGCGGCCGCTGGGGCGTGCTGGAGCGCTGAAGTAGAATGGCGGGAGTCATTACTACGAGTCCCCCATGTCCGACAAGCTCCTGTACTCCCTCGCCCGCCCGATCCTGTTCTCGCTCGACGCCGAAAAAGCCCACAATCTCGCGCTGCCGCTGCTGCGCCGCGCCGCCGCGCTCGGCCTGACCGGTCTCGCCCAGAAGCCGGCGCCGGACCCGCGCACCGTCATGGGCATCACCTTCCCGAACCCGGTCGGCCTGGCCGCCGGCCTGGACAAGGATGGCGCCTACATCGACGGCCTGGCCTCGCTCGGCTTCGGTTCGATCGAGATCGGCACCGTCACGCCTCGCCCCCAGGGCGGCAATCCGAAGCCGCGCATCTTCCGCCTGCCGCAGGCGCAGGGCATCATCAACCGCATGGGTTTCAACAACGGCGGCGTCGACGCCTTTGTCGCCAATGTGCAGGCCTCGCGCTTCTACCAGGACAAGCAGGGCGTGCTCGGCCTGAACATCGGCAAGAACGCCGACACCCCGATCGAGCGCGCGGCCGACGACTACCTGCACTGCCTGCGCAAGGTCTACCCCTATGCCAGCTACGTCACCGTCAACATCTCCTCGCCGAACACCAAGAACCTGCGCCAGCTGCAGGGCGAGTCCGAGCTCGACGCCCTGCTCGCGCAGCTCAAGGAAGAGCAGCTGCGCCTGGCGGACCAGCACAAGCGCTACGTGCCCGTGGCGCTGAAGATCGCTCCGGACATCGACGGCGACCAGGTGCGCAATATCGCCGGCGCCCTGCTGCGCCACAAGATCGACGGCGTGATCGCCACCAACACCACGCTCAGCCGCACTGCCGTGCAGGGCATGCAGCACGGCGACGAAGCGGGCGGACTGTCGGGCGCGCCGGTGTTCGAGCTGTCGAACACGGTGATCCGTCTGCTCAAGGCCGAACTGGGCGACGCGCTGCCGATCATCGGCGTGGGCGGCATCATGCGCGGCGAGGATGCGCGCGCCAAGATCGACGCCGGCGCCCAGCTGGTGCAGCTCTATACGGGCTTCATCTACGCCGGCCCCGCCCTGGTGCGCGACTGCGCCGCAGCTTTGCGCCGATAATGGCGGCAGGAGACTCCGCATGGAATGCAAGCAGCTTGGATTGACCGATCTGATGGTGTCAAAGGTCTGCCTCGGCACCATGACCTTCGGCGAGCAAAACACGGAAGAAGAGGCGCACAGCCAGCTCGACTACGCATTCGAGCGCGGCATCAACTTCATCGACACCGCCGAGATGTATCCGGTGATGGCGCGCGCCGAGACGCAGGGGTCGACCGAGCGCTTCATCGGCAGCTGGCTCAGGAAGACCGGGCGGCGCCGCGACGTGATCCTGGCCACCAAGATCGCCGGCCCGAACGTGAACATGCCCTGGATCCGCGGCGCCAACCACTGCCTGGATGCGACCAATGTGCGCGCCGCCGTCGAGGACAGCCTGCGCCGCCTGCACACCGACTACATCGACCTCTACCAGATCCACTGGCCGAGCCGCAACCTGCCGATCTTCGGCGCCAACAGCTTCAATCCCCAGGCCGAGCGCCCCGCGGTGCCGATCGAGGAAACCCTGGGCGCGCTCAGCGAGATGGTGCAGGCGGGGACCATCCGCTACGTCGGCGTGTCGAACGAAAGCGCCTGGGGCGTCTGCGAGTACATCAAGCAGGCGGAGATGCACGGCCTGCCGCGCATCGCCACCGTGCAGAACCTGTACAACCTGACGGCCCGCGCTTTCGAGACGAGCCTGATGGACGAGGCCTGCTACCGCGAGGGCGTGAGCCTGCTGGCCTACAGTCCCCTCGCCTTCGGCCAGCTCACGGCGAAATACCTGGACAATCCGCAGGCGCGCGGGCGGCTGACGATCTTCCCGCAGAACTGGAGTCCGCGCTATGTCCGGCCGGCGGTGCTGGCGGCCACCGCGGAATATGCGGCGCTGGCGCGGGAGAATGGAATGAGCCCGGCGCAGATGGCGCTGGCCTGGTGCTACTCGCGCTGGTTCGTGGGTTCGACCATCATCGGGGCCACCAAGCTGGAGCAGCTGAAGGAGAACATCGATGCGGCGGACCTGGTGCTGCCAGCGGAGGTGGTGGCCGGGATCGATGCGATTCACGCGAAGTACACGAATCCGGGGCAGTAGATCGTAGGGTGGGCGGTCCTCCGCCCACCCTACGAAACCCTTACTCGACGGCCTGCAATGCCTTCTCGATATCCGAGCGCGTGTAACCCTGGGCGAAACGCTCGATGAAGTGATAGGCATAGGCGCGCAGGTAGGAGCCCTTGCGCACCGCGAGGCGCGTCACGTTCGGCGCGAACAGGTGCGACGCCTCGATCGCCCGCATCCCCTTGTCCCGGCCATGGTCGAAAGCCATCGAGGCCACGATCCCCACGCCCATGCCCAGCGCCACGTACTGCTTGATGACGTCCGAGTCCATCGCGGTCAGCACGATGTCCGGCGCCAGGCCGGCTTCGCGGAAGGCGGCGTCGATGTGGCTGCGGCCGGTGAAGCCGACGTCGTAAGTGATGAGCGGGTACTCGGCCAGGTCTTCCAGGCGCAGCGGCGAGCCGGAAGAAAAAATCGGGTGCCCTTCCGGCGCCACGATCAGGTGGCTCCAGCGGTAGCAGGGGAAGGAAACCAGGTCCGGGAAGGCCGACAGGCCTTCGGTGGCGATGCCGATGTCGGCCTTGCCCGACAGGACCCATTCCGCGATGTGCTCGGGGGCGCTCTGCTGCAGGGCGATGCGCACCTCGGGGTAGGCGTTGCGGAAGGATTGCACCACCTGCGGCAGCGCATAGCGGGCCTGGGTGTGGGTGACGGCGACGGTCAGGGTGCCGCTGTCCTGGGCCGCGAATTCGGCGCTGGCCTGCTGCAGGTTCTCGGCCTCGACCAGCAGGCGCTCGACGATCTTGAGGATGCCCTTGCCCGGCGGCGTCAGGCCGGTCAGGCGCTTGCCGTTGCGCTCGAAAATCACGACCCCGAGCTCGTCCTCGAGCTCGCGGATCTGGCGCGAGACGCCCGGCTGCGAGGTGAACAAGGCATTGGCGACCTCGGTCAGG
The DNA here is from genome assembly GCF_050586525.1 of Massilia sp. BKSP1R2A-1. Classification (NCBI taxonomy): domain Bacteria; kingdom Pseudomonadati; phylum Pseudomonadota; class Betaproteobacteria; order Burkholderiales; family Oxalobacteraceae; genus Massilia; species Massilia sp. BKSP1R2A-1. The sequence continues at coordinate 125,908 of NZ_JBOBRE010000016.1, forward strand.
TTGAAGTCGCGCCGTGCGGCTTCGCGCACGGAGCGCAGCTGCTGAAAATTCATATTCCCTCTCCTGCATCCACGAAGACTTCGATCCGGCGTGGCTTGACGACCAGGGTGTCGCCCTCGACGAAGCCGTGGCGGGCAAACAGTTCGTTCGGCATCACCGCCTCGATGAGCTGCTGGTTGTCGGCGCGCTCCAGGTCGAGCTGGGCCAGCGGGCCGATCGCGTGGGCGCGGCGCAGCTTGGCCACCACGCCTTCGGCGCCCGGCGTGTAGCGCTCGACATCCAGGTCGTGCGGACGCACATAGCCGATGCCCTGGCCGTCGCGCGCACCCGCCGCCTGGAACTTCACGTCGCCGCTGGCCAGCACGCCTTCCTGCACACGGCCGTGGAAGAGATTGACGTTGCCGAGGAAGCCGTACACGAAGGGCGAAGCCGGCTGGTTGTACACCTCGCTCGGGGAACCGAGCTGCTCGATGCGGCCCTTGTTCATCAGGACCACCTGGTCGGCCACTTCGAGCGCCTCTTCCTGGTCGTGGGTCACGAAGATCGAGGTCACGTGGAGTTCGTCGTGCAGGCGGCGCAGCCAGCGGCGCAGTTCCTTGCGCACCTTGGCGTCCAGGGCGCCGAAGGGTTCGTCCAGCAGCAGCACGCGCGGCTCCACGGCCAGGGCGCGCGCCAGGGCGATGCGCTGGCGCTGGCCGCCGGACAGCTGCGGCGGATAGCGGTCGGCGATCCAGTCGAGCTGCACGAGCTCCAGCAACTGCTTCACCTTGTCGCGGATCTGGGCTTCGGACGGGCGCTCCTTGCGCGGCTTCACGCGCAAACCGAAGGCGACGTTCTCGAACACCGTCATGTGCTTGAACAGGGCATAGTGCTGGAACACGAAGCCGACCTGGCGCTCGCGCACGTGGCGGTGCGAGGCGTCTTCGCCGTCGAGCAGCACGGCGCCCGAGTCGGGATGTTCGAGGCCCGCGATCACGCGCAGCAGGGTCGTCTTGCCGCAGCCGGATGGCCCCAGCAAGGCGGTCAGCTGGCCGTCGGGGAACTTGAGCGAAACATCGTCGAGCGCAGTGAACTGGCCGAACTGTTTGCGGATGTGCTGGACTTCGATCGTCATTCTGCGTGCTCCAAATTGCGTGCGTCCGCGCTGCGTGCCTGGTGCAGACGCCATTCGACAAAACTCTTCACCGCGAGCGTCACCAGCGCCAGCAATGCCAGCAGCGACGCCACCGCGAAGGCAGCCGTAAAGTTGTATTCGTTGTAGAGGATCTCGACGTGCAGCGGCATCGTGTTGGTCTCGCCGCGGATGTGGCCCGACACCACCGAGACGGCGCCGAACTCGCCCATCGCGCGGGCATTGCACAGGATGACGCCGTAGAGCAGGCCCCACTTGATGTTCGGGATCGTCACGCGCCAGAAGGTCGACCAGCCCGAGGCGCCCAGCACCAGCGCCGCTTCTTCCTCTTCGGTGCCCTGCTGCTGCATCAGCGGAATCAGCTCGCGCGCAACAAACGGGAAGGTGATGAAGACGGTCGCCAGCACAATCCCCGGCACGGCAAACAGAATCTTGATGTCGTGCTCGGCCAGCCAGTCGCCGAACCAGCCCTGGGCGCCGAACAGCAGCACGTAGATCAGGCCCGCGATCACGGGCGAGACCGAGAACGGCAGGTCGATCAGGGTCAGGAGAAAACTCTTGCCACGGAATTCGAACTTGGCGATGGCCCAGGCGGCGGCCACGCCGAACACGAGGTTCAAGGGCACCGAGATGGCGGCCGCGATCAGCGTGAGCTTGATGGCCGATATCGCATCCGGGTCGCGGATCGATTCGAGGTAGACGTCCCAGCCCTTCTTGAGCGCCTCGGTGAAGACGGCGGCCAGGGGCACGAAGAGGAACAGCGTCAGGAAAGCCAGCGCCACCGCGATCAGGGCGTAGCGCACCCAGTCCGGCTCCAGCACATTGGTCTTCGGCCGGCGCGCCGGGGCTGCCGCCCTGGGCGCCACCTTGAGGTTGTCGAGGACTGCGCTCATTTTTTGCCCGCCCGCTTGCGTGTCCATGCCTGCAGCAGGTTAATCGTCAGCAGCAGGATGAAGGAGATGATCAGCATGACCACCGCGATCGCCGTGGCGCCTGCGTAGTCGTACTGCTCGAGTTTGGTGATGATGAAGAGCGGCGTGATCTCGGAGACCATCGGCAGGTTGCCGGCGATGAAGATCACGGAACCGTATTCGCCGGTGGCGCGGGCGAAGGCCAGCGCGAAGCCGGTGAGCAGGGCCGGCACGATCGAGGGCAGTACCACGCGCCGGAAGGTCTGCAGCGGCGAGGCGCCCAGGCTGGCGGCGGCTTCTTCGAGTTCGCGCTCGGCCTCCTCCAGCACCGGCTGCACCGTGCGCACCACGAAAGGCAGGCCGATGAAGGTCAGCGCGATCAGCACGCCCAGCGGGGTGAAGGCCACCTTGATGCCGACCTTGGCGAGCTGTTCGCCGATCAGGCCGTTGTGCGAATACAGGGCGGTCAGGGTGATGCCGGCCACCGCAGTGGGCAGGGCGAAAGGCAGGTCGACCAGGGCGTCGATGATGCGCTTGCCGGGGAAGGTGTAGCGCACCAGCACCCAGGCCACGATGCCGCCGAAGATCACGTTGATGAAGGCGGCCAGCAGCGAGGCGCCGAAGGTGAGCCGGTAGGAAGCGACCACGCGCTCGGAGGTGACGGCGGTCCAGAAGGCATCCCAGCTCATCGTGAAGGTCTTCAGGAAGACCGCCGAGAGCGGGATCAGGACGATCAACGCCAGGTAGAAAATCGTGAAGCCGAGGGAGATGCCGAAGCCGGGTATTACTCGGCCTGGAGATTTCCGCTGCGGCAAGGAAAGCGAGGTCATGGAGGCCCTTATTACAAATCCTTCTAACAGGCCTTCATAATCTCACGCAGGGCTTATATTACAAACGACGCATTCCTCATTTGCATAGACAGATCAGCTATTAGCTGCTGAACAATCACCACACCAGCTTGGCGGCGACGCCGGTCAGGGTCATGGCCAGCAAGCCGCGCAGCACGCGTTCCGGCACCTTGCGCGCCGCCATGGCGCCCAGGGTGATGCCAGGCACCGAGCCGATGAGCAGGGTCAGCAGCAGCATCCAGTCGATCGAACCCAGCCACCAGTGCCCGATGGCCGCGATCGCGGTGAGCGGCACGGCGTAGGCGATGTCGGTGCCCGCCACCTCGGCCGGCGTGAGGCGTGGATAGAGCAGGACCAGCAGGGTAGCGCCGATCGCGCCCGCGCCGATCGAGGACACGGTGACCAGCACGCCCAGCACGGCGCCCGAGAGAATAGTGGCGGCGGCCAGCGCCCTGCCCTGCAGCTGGCGTTCGGGATGGGTATTGATCCAGGCCAGCATGCGCGCGCGCAGCAGCAGCGCGACGACGGTCAGCATGACGGAGACGGCGATGGAATAGCGGATGACTTGCCCGATGTGCTGGTCGAGCGTGCCGAAATGGTTCAGGGCCAGGGTCGCCAGCAGGGCGGCCGGCAAGGCGCCCAGGCAGAGGCGGCCGACGATGGCCCACTGCACGGTGCGGTTGAAACGGTGGGTGATGGTGCCGACGCTCTTGGTGATCGAGGCGAAGGCCAGGTCGGTGCCGACCGCGACGGAAGGAGAAACGCCGAACATCAGGGTGAGCAGCGGCGTCATGAGCGAACCGCCGCCGACGCCGGTCATACCGACCAGCAACCCTACCGCGAAACCTGCAATGATATACGTCGTCGACATCCACTTACCCTCATGTTGAGCCACAGGGTAAGGGGACTCGGCAGTGAAGCAAACAACAGGATTCTTATTTGCTTATGCAGAGAGCGCCAGACGGCATGGCCGTCCGGCGCGCAGCGTGATTACTTGTTTGGCTGAGGCGTCAGGCGCAGGTAGGGACGCGGCGAGGTGTAGCCCTTCGGATACTTCTGCTCGATCACGGCCGGATCCTGCACGGTCAGCGGGATGATGACGTCGTCGCCATCCTTCCAGTTGCCCGGGGTCGCGACGGTGTAGCCGTCGGTCAGTTGCAGGGCGTCGATGACGCGCAGCACCTCGTCGAAGTTGCGGCCAGTGCTCATCGGGTAGGTAATGATCAGACGCACTTTCTTGGCCGGATCGATGATGAACAGCGAACGCACGGTGGCGGTGGCCGAAGCTTCCGGGTGGATCATGTCGTACAGATTGGACACCGTCTTGTCGGCGTCGGCGATGATCGGGAAGCCGACCACGGTCTGCTGGGTTTCCTCGATGTCCTTGATCCAGTCGCGGTGCTTGTCGGCTGGATCGACCGACAGGGCGATGGCCTTGACGTTGCGCTTGTCGAATTCCGGTTTCAGCTTGGCGGTCAGGCCCAGCTCGGTGGTGCAGACCGGCGTGAAGTCGGCCGGGTGCGAGAACAGCACCACCCAGGAATCGCCCGCCCACTCGTGGAAGCGGATCTTGCCGATGCTGGATTCCTGTTCGAAATCGGGCGCGGTATCGCCGAGGCGTAAGGTCATGTCATTTCTCCGTTTTTGGGGGAACAGCTTAAGGTGGACAGCGTTGCTTCAGGCCCTAGTCTAAGTGGACATGGGGATGAATCAAACGACAGCTTTCTTATTTGCTTGTACTGCCAGTGCATGAGCTACATGAAGCGGTTGTACAGCACCACGAGCCAGGTCGCCAGCGCCAGCAGCAGGGCCAGGGCGACGGCGGCGCTGCCCATGTCCTTGGCGACCTTGGACAGGGGATGACGGTCGAGAGAAATACGGTCGACGATGGCTTCGATGGCCGAGTTGACGATCTCGACGATCAGCACCAGCACCAGGACGCCGACCAGCACCAGCTTCTGGAAACTGGACACCGGCAACAGGAGGGCGACGATGGTGGCGATCGCGATCACCACCACCTCCTGGCGGAAGGCGGCTTCGCTGCGCCAGGCCCAGGACAGCCCGTCCCAGGTATTGCGGCAGGCCGCCAACAGGCGCGCGATGCCGCGCTTGGTCTTGAATTCGCTGATCGGATGTTCCATGGTGGTTCGATATCATTGCCGGACTGTCATTATGCCCCGCCCTTGGCGGCTTGCACACCGTAGCCCATCGGTTTGCGCTTGCGTTTCACATCATGGTATAAAGGTGTGAATACTGCACCGCACCAACCACATCATGAAAATGGAAACCCTTGAAGCGGCCCCGGGTTCTGCCCCGGCCAAGACCTCGATCCAGGTGATCGAGCGCATGATGGCGCTGCTCGACGCCCTGGCCAACTATTCCGACCCCGTGAGCCTGAAGGAACTGTCGAAGGTTTCCGGCCTGCACCCGTCGACCGCGCACCGCATCCTGAACGACATGGTCGTCACGCGCTTCGTCGACCGCGTCGAGCCGGGCACCTACCGCCTCGGCATGCGCCTGCTGGAACTGGGCAATGTGGTGAAAAGCCGGCTGTCGGTGCGCGAAGCGGCGCTCGACTTCATGCGCGCCCTGCACAAGAAAACCCAGCAGACCGTCAACCTGTCGGTGCGCCAGGGCGACGAGATCGTCTACATCGACCGCGCCTACTCCGAGCGCTCCGGCATGCAGGTGGTGCGCGCCATCGGCGGCCGCGCGCCGCTGCACCTGACCTCGACCGGCAAGCTGTTCCTGTCGATCGACGATGCGAAGACCATCCGCGCCTACGCCACCCGCACGGGTCTCGCCGGCCACAACAAGAATTCGATCACGGATCTCGCACGCTTCGAGCGCGAGCTGAGCCTGGTGCGCGCACGCGGCTACGCGCGCGACAACGAAGAGCTGGAACTGGGCGTGCGCTGCATGGCCGCCGGCATTTTCGACGACAGCGGCAAGCTGGTGGCCGGCCTGTCGATCTCGGCCCCGGCCGACCGCCTGCAGGAAGAATGGCTGGAAGACCTGGTGCAGACGGCGTCCAGCATCTCGGCGACGCTGGGCTACCGCCCGGCTCCCGCCATCTGAAGCCCACCACTACCCTGAATGCCTGCGTAGCGGGACTAAGGTGATTCAGTGCAGCGCCGGAGCGGGCGCGGCCGCGCTGAAGGCGCCCATTGCCGGCGCGTTCACGCTTTCGCCCAGGGTACCAGGCGCCAGCACGTCGAGCTTGCCCGGGGCCAGCGCCTCGAGGAAGCGGCGCACCCGGCCCGCGTCGGCGGTGCGCGACATTTTCCCCTTCGAATCCAGGAAGACCATGATCACGTTGCGGCCATGGATGGCCGCCTGCATTACCAGGCAGCGCCCCGCTTCGTTGATGAAGCCGGTCTTCTGCAGGCCGATGTTCCAGTCAGGCAGCGCGACCAGGTAATTCGTGTTCGCATAACGCATCGGGCGCCCGCTTGCCTTGACCACCGAGTTCGGCGTGGTCGAGTATTCGCGCAGCAGCGGCTCGCCGTGGGCGCTGGCGACCAGGCGCGCCAGGTCGCGTGCGCTCGACACATTGCGGCTCGACAGGCCGCTCGAATCGACGTAGTGGGTGTCCTTCATGCCCAACTCGGCAGCCTTGGCGTTCATGGCGGCGACAAAGGCGTCGATGCCGCCAGGATAGTTGCGGCCCAGTGCCGAAGCGGCGCGGTTTTCCGAACTCATCAGGGCGATATGCAGCAATTCGCGGCGCGTCATGCGCGTGCCCACCGGCAGGCGCGAGCTCGAGTACTTGTGGCGGTCGACGTCGGCGTCGGTGATGCGCAGCACTTCGTCCAGATCCTGCCTGGCCTGCACCACGACGAGCCCGGTCATGAGCTTGGTGATCGAGGCGATCGGCAGGGCGACGCTGGCATTCTTCTCGAACAGCACTTCCGAACTGTTCTGGTCCAGCACGAAAGCGACGTTGGAGCGCAGCGAAAGCGGGTCGGTGGTGCGGCGCAGGCCGGCGACGTCGCCCAGGCTGCGCGGGTCGATGGCGGCGGCGCCCGCTGCGCGGCGCACGACGTGGTAACTCACCTTGCGTTTGCCACGCACCAATTCCACGCGGCGCACCATGCGCTGGCGGTTGTCGTCGGCGATGGCGTGGGCCAGGTCCTTGCGGCTGGCGCGCGCGGCCTTCTTCTTGCGCACGGTCTTCTTGGCGCTGCCGCGCTTCTGTTTTTTCTTGACGGCCTCGCTCTTGCTGGCGCCTGCGCCGGCCCCTGCCCCCGCGGCATGCACGGGCTGGAAGGCAAACAACAGCGAAACGACGGCGGCCAATGCAAGTTTGAACATCTGAAAACCCTTCGGCACAAACTGATGAGGTACGAAAGCAGTGTAGCCGAACGACGTGCTATCGCAAGCAAAACGTAAATTCCGTGCGGCAACAATGCAAAATACAACAGCGCTTGTCTTGCATTATTCCAGAAAGCGGGCGAATCCTTGCGCCGCTTCGCGCTCCGTAACCAGGGTGTTTTCGATGCGCTGCGGATCGGCCCATCCCAGGGCCATGCCGCACACGACCATCTCGTTCGCCGGCAGTTGCAGCTCCTCGGCAATGACGCGGTGGTATTGCGTGAAGGCGGCCTGGGGGCAGGTGTCGAGCCCGCGGGCACGGGCGGCCACCATGATGTTCTGCAGGAACATGCCGTAGTCGAGCCAGGAGCCCTGCTCCATGATGCGGTCGATCGTGAAGATCAGGCCGACCGGGGCGTCGAAGAAGCGGTAGTTGCGCGCGTGCTGGGCCGCCATGCCGGCCTTGTTGTCGCGCGTCAGGCCCAGCAGGGAATACAGGTCCCAGCCCACCTTGCGGCGCCGGTCGACGTAGGGCGAGATCCATTCGCGCGGATAGTAGGCGTATTCCTCGGTATGCTCCTTCGCCTGCTGGGGGTCGGCATTCACCTGCCCAATAGCATCGACCAGCCGCTCGCGCGCCTTGCCCGTCAACACGTAGACCTTCCACGGCTGGGTGTTGGTGCCCGAGGGCGCACGGGCCGCCACGTCGAGGATGCGTTCGATGTCTTCACGCGCGACTTCGCGGTCGAGGAAGGCGCGGATCGAACGGCGCGAGGTGATCGCCGCGTCGACGGCTTCCTGCTGGGGGCTGGTGATCATTGGGGGTCTCCTTGTTTTTTGACGACGAATGCCACGCCGAGTACCGCCACCGCCATGCCGGCCAGGGCCAGCGGGCTGAAAGCCTCGCCGAACAGGAGCCAGGCCATGATGGCGGTGGTGGGCGGGGTCAGGTAGAGCAGGCTCGTGACCTCGGTGGCCTGGCTGCGGCGGATCAGGGTGAACAGTAAAAAGATGGCGCCGATCGATAGCGCGAAGATCGACCACAGCCAGGCAACGATGAAGTCCCTGCTCCAGCTCACGCTGGAAAATGCCGGGTCCAGGCCTTCGAACCATACCGCCAGCGGCAGCAGGACCACGACGGTGGCGCCGAACTGGATCACGGTGCCGGTGCGCAGGTCGAAGGACGGGCACCAGCGCTTCTGGTACATGGTGCCGGCGGTAATACAAACTAGCGCGAACACGCACAGCAGGATACCGGCGGCGCTCAAGCCGGCCAGGTGCAGCTTGGCGTACACCACCAGCGCGACGCCCGACAGGCCGAGCACCAGCCCGAGCCACTGGCGCGACCGCACCCTTTCGCCGATCATGGGCGCGCAGGCGGCCGTGAGGATGGGCTGCATGCCGACGATCAGTGCGGTCAATCCCGCCGGCATGCCGAGCTTGATCGCGGCCCAGACGCCGCCCAGGTAGCCGGCCTGCAGCAGCAGGCCCGCCACCGCCACGTGCAGGATCTGCCCGCGCGGCCAGGGGGCGCGGAACAGCAGCACCATCGGCAGCAGCACGGCGAGCGCGCCGAGACAGCGCAGGATCAGGAAGGTCAGCGGCGGCGCATAAGGCAGGCCGAGCTTGGCGACGATGAAGCCGGTGCTCCACAGGAAGACGAAGAACAGCGGCACCGGCGACAGCCAGGAGCTTGAGGAGGCTGGATGGGCGGGAGAAGAGGTGCCGTGCGACATGGGCAAGATGCTGCACAGCAGCTTGATGAAAACACAAGGGCCTAGTCTAGCACGGTGCGATGGCCCTCGTCCGGGAGCCCGGCAGGCCACAATTTCTTGCGTTGAATCAATAACAAGATATTGAAATTTCTTAGTAGAAATGCATTCAAGAAATTTATGCACACGATTATGGTGCGGCGCGTCAAAATCGCTTGACTCCCCCAATCAATTGCGTGAAAATTCGCCCTGTTGCGGTGCACAATAAAGAGTTTCGTTGCTATTCGACGGAAAAAACCTGCCTCACCGGTCCAAGCAACATTTCATCCACTGTACGCATTGAATTTTGGAGATCCACATGTTTGCAATTCCTGAGCAGTTCTCGAACGCCACCAAAGCCAACCTGGAATCGCAGTTCGCCCTGTTTTCCTCGCTGACCACCAAGACCTTCGAAAGCGTCGAGAAGCTGGTCGACCTGAACATCAGCACTGCCCGCAATACCCTGGAAACCTCGTCGAACGTCGCTCGCCAGCTGCTGAGCGCCAAGGATCCGCAGGAATTCTTCTCGGTGACCGCTTCGCAGGCCCAGCCGACCGCCGAGACCGCCCTGTCCTACAGCCGCCAGCTCGCCTCGATCGCCACCAGCACCGGCGCCGAGTTCTCGAAGGCCGCCGAAGGCCAGATCGTCGAAGCCAACCGCAAGGTGATCTCGCTGGTCGACGAAGTGAGCAAGAACGCCCCGGCCGGTTCGGAAAGCTATGTCGCCGCCGTCAAGACCGCGATCAGCAACGCCAACGCCGGCTACGAGCAGTTCAGCAAGACCACCAAGCAGGCCGTCGAAGCCATCGAGACGAACCTGAACGCCGCCGTGAACCAGTTTTCGGCGACCGCCCGCAAGGCAAGCAACACCGCCACTGCTGCGACTGCCGCCGCTGCGGCCTAAGCTGCGCGTCGTAAAGTAAAAAGCCGGAAGGGCGACCTTCCGGCTTTTTTGCGTTTGCGGCGACTAATTGGGTTGGTAGGGTGGACCGGGCCACGAAAGGCGGGTCTCCCGTCCGCGCGTTCAAATCCCATTCGCACAGACGTATCGGCGGTTCATCGTGTAGTTGAACGCGCGGACGGCAGAGCCGTCCACCCTACTCGCCGAGATACGCCGCCTGGACGCGCGGATCATTGAGCATCGCCGCCGCATCCCCCGTCATGGTCAGGCTGCCCGACTCCATCACATAACCCCGGTGCGCCGCCTGCAGCGCCAGTTTCGCATTCTGCTCGACCAGCAGGATGGTGATGCCCTGCTGCGACACATCGCGGATCACCTCGAAGATCTTCTCGACCATGATCGGCGACAGCCCCATGGAGGGCTCGTCCAGCAGCAGCAGGGTCGGGTGGCACATCAGGGCGCGCGCCATCGCCAGCATCTGCTGCTCGCCGCCCGAGAGCGTGCCGGCCAGCTGGCTTGCGCGTTCCTTCAGGCGCGGGAAGACCGCGTACCACTTCTCGATATCGTCCGCGATGCCCGCCTTGTCATTGCGCGTGTACGCGCCCATGAGCAGGTTCTCGTGGATGCTCATGCGGGTGAACACGCCCCGCCCTTCCGGCACCATGGCAAGCTTCTGCTGCACCATGCGGAAGGATGGCGTGCCCTTCAAGGGCTGGCCGAGGTAGAGGATCTCGCCCTCGACCTTGCACGGCGGGAGGGTGCCGGTGATCGCTTTCAGGGTGGTGGTCTTGCCGGCGCCGTTGGCGCCGATCAGGGTCACCAGCTCGCCCCGGTTCACTTCCAGGTCCAGTCCCTTGACCGCCTTGATGCCGCCATAGGCCACCTTCAGGCCGGCCACTTTCAGGATAGTGTCAGTCATTCGTGCGCTCCGCCGAGGTAGGCCTTGATCACGGCCTCGTTCTTCTGGATCTCGGAGGGTAGCCCTTCGGCGATCTGCTTGCCGTATTCGAGCACCGTGATGCGGTCGCACAGGCCCATCATGAGCTTGACGTCGTGCTCGATCAGCAGCACGGTCTTGCCGTCGTTTTTGATTTTCACGAGCAGCTCGCGCAGGGCCAGCTTCTCGGTGGCGTTCATGCCGGCCGCCGGCTCGTCCAGCGCCAGCAGCAGCGGCTCGGTCGCCAGCGCGCGGGCGATCTCGAGGCGGCGCTGGTCGCCATAGGAAAGGTATTTGGCGGTGCGTCCGGCGTACTGGCCGATGCCGACGAAATCGAGCAGTTCCTGGGCGCGCCGGCGGATCGCCGCCTCTTCCTCGCGCGCAGCCTTGTGGCGGAAGATCGCGCCGAACACGCCCTGGCGGGTGCGCACGTGGCGGCCCACCATCACGTTCTCGAGCGCCGTCATCTCGCCGAACAGGCGGATGTTCTGGAAGGTGCGCGCGATGCCGGCCCTGGCCACTTCGTGCGGGGCCGAGGGCGAATACGGTTTGCCGGCCAGCTCGAAGCTGCCGCTGTCGGGCTGGTAGAGGCCCGTGATCACGTTGAAGAAGGTGGTCTTGCCGGCGCCGTTCGGGCCGATCAGGCCGACGATCTGGCCGCGCGCGATGCGGATGCCGACGTCGGTCAGCGCCTGCAGGCCGCCGAAACGCTTGTTGACGCCGGAGATGTTCAGCAGCAGCTCGCTCATGCCTTCACCTCCTCTTCTTCCTCGCGCGCCAGGGCCGCGTTCGGCCGCTCCTCGCGGTTCGGCGACGGCCACAGGCCGGCCGGATTGAACAGCATGATCAGGACCAGCGCCAGGCCGTAGAGCAGCTGGCGCAGCACCTCGGCTTCGATGACGACGGCGCCGAACAGCGCCAGCTGGGCCGGTTCGACCACGTGACGCAGTACTTCCGGCAGCCCCGCCAGCAGCACGCCGCCCAGCACCACGCCGGGGATGTGGCCGATCCCGCCCAGCACCACCATGGCCAGCACGGCGATCGATTCCTTCAGCTCGAAGGAATCGGGCGACACGAAGCCCTGGAAGGCGCCGAACATGGCGCCGGCCACGCCGCCGAAACTCGCGCCCATGGCGAAGGCCAGCAGCTTGACGTTGCGGGTGTTGATGCCCATGGCCTTGGCCGCGATCTCGTCCTCGCGGATCGCCACCCAGGCACGGCCCAGGCGCGAATGCTGCAGGCGGGAGGTCGTGAAGATGGTGACGATGGTCAGCAGCAGGAACAGGAAGTAATAGGCGTTCACCGAGGGCATGGCATAGCCGCCGATCTGCACCACGCCCCCCTCCCCGTGCAGCGAGACGCCGAACACGCGGATCGGGTCGATCATGTTGATGCCCTGCGGCCCGTTGGTGAAGTTGATCGGGTCGTTCAGGTTGGTCATGAAGATGCGGATGATCTCGCCGAAGCCCAGCGTCACGATGGCGAGATAGTCGCCGCGCAGCTTCAGGGTCGGGGCCCCCAGCAGCGCGCCGAACAGGCCGGCGACGACCGCCGCCAGCGGCACGATCGCCCACACCGACAGGTGGATGCCGTTCTGCTGGATCTCGGGACCGAAGAAGGCCACCAGGGCTTCGCCCAGCGCGGGCGAATAGTAGATGAGCGATTCCAGCAGGCTTGCAAACTGCGGCGAGGAGAACAGGCCGACGAGATAGGCGCCGACCGCGAAGAAGGCGATGTAGCCCAGGTCGAGCAGGCCGGCGAAGCCGACCACGATGTTCAGGCCCAGCGCCAGCATGATGTAAAGCAGCGCGAGGTCGACGATGCGCACCCAGGAATCGCCGAACTGGGAAGCGACGAAGGGGAAGACCAGCATCAGGACCAGCACCGCCGCCATGCTGGCATAGGCCTGGCGCGGCTTGTGCTGGATGTCGAAAGTCAGGAGTGCCATATCGTGTCCTCCCTCTTCAGGCGCGGTCCGCCACGCGCTCGCCCATGATGCCCGAGGGGCGCAGGGTCAGCACGAGGATCAGCACGACGAAGGCGAAGATGTCCTGGTAGTGGCTGCCCAGGAAGCCGCCGGTGAGGTCGCCGATGTAGCCGGCGCCGAGCGCTTCGATGATGCCCAACAGGATGCCGCCGATCATGGCGCCGTAGATGTTGCCGATCCCGCCCAGCACCGCGGCGCAGAAGGCTTTCATCCCCGGCAGCACGCCCATGGTGAAGGTGATCGAGGCATAGTTGGCGCCCCACATCACGCCGGCCACGGCGGCCAGCGCGGCGCCGATGGCGAAGGTGGCCACGATCACGCGGTTCGAATCGACGCCCATCAGGCCGGCCACGCGCGGATTCTCGGCCACGGCGCGCATCGCCCGGCCCATCCTGGTGCGTTCGACCAGCAGGACCAGGGCGACCATGGACAGCGCCGCCAGCACCAGCAGCAGGATCTGGGTGTGCGAGATCAGCGCCCCGCCGATGTTCACCGGTTCCGGCGAGAGCAGCTGCGGGAAAGGCAGCGGGCTGCGGCCCCAGATCATCATGGCGAAGGTCTGCAGCAGGATCGACACGCCGATCGCCGTGATCAGGGGCGCCAGGCGCGGCGCATTGCGCAGCCGGCGGTAGGCGACCCGCTCGATCACGATGTTCACCAGCACGGCCACGGGAATCGCGCCGAGGATGGCGATGGCCAGCTGCAACCCGCCGGACAGGCCGGGCGCATGGGTCTCGAGCAGCTTGAGGATGGTCAGGCCGATCATGGCGCCGACCATGAGCACGTCGCCGTGGGCGAAGTTGATCAGGTTGAGCACCCCGTAGACCATGGTATAGCCGAGGGCGATCAGGGCATACATGCTGCCCAGCACCAGGCCGTTGAGGATTTGTTGAAGGAAGGTTTCCAGCATTGCGCGTTAGTCTCCGGCGAAATTGAAAACGGCACTGCCGGGTCGCCCCGCAGTGCCGTTTCTGGCCTGGCGTTCATGTTCCGATGGCCGCCATCATAACTTGGCAAATGGAAAACTAATACCGGAAAACGTGCTCTTCCAGCAAATTTGCTTCTTGTACAGACAGCTCAGGCGCTTTCCGCGCGCGCGCCGTCCAGGCCCTTCGGCAGCGGGAACACGACGTGCTCCTCGACGCCCTCGAGGGCGCGCACGCTGGCCGCGCCCAGTTCCTTCAGGCGGTCGATCACGGCCTGCACCAGCACTTCCGGGGCCGAGGCGCCGGCGGTGACGCCGATGCGCTTCTTGCCTTCGATCCAGGCCGGGTCGATCTTGCTCGCGTTATCGACCATATAGGCCGGGGTACCCTTCTTCTCGGCCACTTCGCGCAGGCGGTTCGAGTTCGAGCTGTTCGGGCTGCCGACCACGATCACCACCTCGACCTGCGGCGCCAGGAACTTCACGGCCTCCTGGCGGTTGGTGGTGGCGTAGCAGATGTCGCCCTTCTTCGGCTCGATGATGTTCGGGAAGCGCGCCTTCAGTGCCGCGATGATGTCCTCGGTATCGTCGACCGACAGGGTGGTTTGCGACACATAGGCCAGCTGGTCCGGATTGTTGACTACCAGCGTGGCGATGTCCTCGACGGTCTCGACCAGGTGCATGCCCTCTTCCGCCTGGCCCATGGTGCCTTCGACTTCCGGATGGCCGTCGTGGCCGATCATGATGATCTCGCAGCCCTGCTTGCGCATCTTCGCCACTTCCACGTGGACCTTGGTCACCAGCGGGCAGGTGGCATCGAAGATGGTGAGGCCGCGCGCCTCGGCGTCCGCACGCACGGCCTTGGAGACGCCGTGGGCCGAGAACACCAGGGTATTACCGGCAGGAACATCTTCCAGTTCCTCGATGAAGATCGCGCCCTTGTTGCGCAGGTCTTCCACAACATAGGCGTTGTGCACGATCTCGTGGCGCACATAGATCGGGGCGCCGAACTGGCGCAGCGCGCGCTCGACGATCTCGATGGCGCGGTCGACGCCGGCGCAGAAGCCGCGCGGCTGGGCGAGGAGGATTTCGTTTTCCATGAGTTCCATGTTCCTGTTTACAGAACTGAGATCAGTTTCACTTCGAAACGCAGGGCCTGGCCGGCCAGCGGGTGGTTGAAGTCGAACAATGCGGTGGTCTCGCGCATTTCCAGCAGCACGCCGGCGAAGCGGCCGCCCTTCGGCGCATTGAATTCGATCAGCTCGCCTACCTTGTAGTCGGCGTCCGGCACCGAGTTCTCTTCCAGCGTCGCCTTCGAGACCGCCTGGATCAGCTCCGGATTGCGCTCGCCGAAGGCGTCCGCCGCGCTCAGCTCGAAAGTTTCGTGGGCGCCTTCCGGCAGGCCGATCAGGCGCGACTCGAGGAACGGTGCCAGCTGGCCCTGGCCCAGCAGCAAGGTGGCTGGGGTGCCGCTGAAGGTAGTGATGAGATCAGTACCGTCGGCGGTAGCAAGCCGATAATGCAGGGTCAGATAGGAGGATGCGTTGACGACGGGTGCGTTGGACATGTTCTTTGTGGTGTCTGGCAGGCCTGATTCAGGCAAACCGCTATTTTACCGCTACTGGGCCGGGGCCGCGCCGCGACGCCGCAGCCCGACCCATTTTTTGGCAAGGATCCCACATGAGAATCACGGAATGGCCGGAAGAGCAGCGCCCGCGCGAACGGCTGCTGCGCGCCGGCGCCACTGCCCTGTCGGATACGGAACTGCTGGCGATCTTCCTGCGCGTCGGCGTGGCCGGCAAAAGCGCGGTGGCGCTGGCGCGCGACATGCTCGAGCATTTCGGCTCGCTGCACCGGCTGCTGCACGCCTCCTCCAGCGAATTCGGCCGGCTGCACGGACTCGGGCCGGCCAAGTATGCCCAGCTGCAGGCGGCCATCGAGCTGACCCGGCGCGCGGTAGGCGAGGAATTCCAGCGCACCGGGCTCTGCTCTCCGGACGCGGTGCGCCACTACCTGCGCAACCAGTTCGCCCTGCAGACCCACGAATCCTTCGTGGTGCTCTTCCTCGACGTGAAGAACCGCCTGATCCGTTCCAGTGAAATGTTTCGCGGGACGCTGACCCATACCAGCGTCTACCCGCGCGAGGTGGTGAAGGCGGCGCTGCACTGCAATGCCGCCGGCGTGATCCTGGCGCACAACCACCCCTCGGGCGTGGCGGAGCCGAGCGAGGCCGATTTGCGGCTGACGTCAGCGTTGGCGCAGGCGCTGGCGCTGGTCGACATCCGGGTGCTCGACCACTTCGTGGTGGCCGGCACGCAGGTGCATTCCTTTGCCGAGCACGGACAGCTTTGATCAGGGCTGAAGCAGATCCTTGAGCTTGCTCAGGTCGAGGAACTGGGTGTAATTGTTGATTGAACTCGCGACGTCCTGATTCGACATCAGCTCAAGCATGGCAACTTCCCCCAGCGCCCCGAAGGCTTCTTCCATCCTCGCCTTCCGGTTTTGTGGGCCGGCGGCGAGCACCTGTCCGGGACAGGTGACGGAAATCAGGCGGGAGACAAGGGCCGCCAACTGCTTGTCGGTGTCGGTGCGTACTTCTGGCGTCACGGCGCTCAGGTTGCGCATTTCAGGATGGGCTGTCATCGCCATAAACATCCAGCGGGCCAAGAGCTTGCGGTCCTTACCAGTCGTATTGTCTTTCATACACTCAGCCAAGGGATTGGACGTGGCTTGGGCATGGACCGCCGGCGGCAGTAGAAAAGCGAGGCCGAGAAGGAGGGGAACTAGGAGACGCATGCAGTAACTCAAAGAAAGATGGGCAGACAGTCGAATGTAGCATGCATGCATCGAAAGCGACTAATCGTCTTGGGTAGGCAAGACATCGATAGGGTAAACAACCGCGGCGAGTACTGAAAACCAGCCTTAACCGAGCTCATCCTAAATTGTTAAATTTGGCCTCAGTTAAAAGACACCATTGTTTTTCGCAAGTGATTGATTTGCTTTCGGTTTTCACGCTATACTCTCGTTTTTCCAATCCTGGATATTCTTAAGGAGTGCACTATGGCACGTGTCTGCCAAGTTACCGGCAAGGGAGTGATGGTTGGCAACAACGTCTCCCACGCTAACAACAAAACCAAGCGTCGTTTCCTGCCGAACCTGCAGAACCGCCGCATCTACGTGGAATCGGAAAACCGCTGGGTCTCCCTGCGTCTGTCCAACGCCGGTCTGCGTGTGATCGACAAGCTCGGCATCGACGCCGTGCTGGCCGACATGCGTGCCCGTGGCGAAAAAGTTTAATTAGGGAGCTATCATGGCAAAAACTGGCCGCGACAAAATCAAGCTGGAATCGACCGCAGGTACCGGTCACTTCTACACCACCACCAAGAACAAGCGCACCATGCCGGCGAAGATGGAAATCACCAAATTCGACCCGAAGGCACGCAAGCACGTGATCTACAAGGAAACCAAGATCAAGTAATCGATCTTGCTTCTCCCGAAAAAGCCGCCGTCCTCGACTGGCGGCTTTTTTATTTGCGGCGGCGCGAACGCAACACTTCCTGACGCGACGCAGCACGCACGCGTGCATATATTGCAATTCCCGCTGGACCGTGGAAGGATGGGGCGTCGCGACTCTCCCGCCGAGCAGCATGCGCCCCTTCCTCTCCCTTCTCGCCGCCTGCACCCTGTGCGCCCAGGCGGCCCCGCCCGACAGTCCGGACAGATTGCAGACCGTCGAGGTCAAGTCCACCCATCACCGCCTCGTCCCCTACAAGGAGCTGTTCTATCCGATGGCCAAGGCGGTCCAGCAGGGCTTGCGGGGCCGCGCCGTGCTGGCCGTCCAGTTGCGCGCCGCCCGCGCCGGCGTGCGCACCGACGACCTGTCCGTCTGGCTCGAAGGCGGCGGCGAATCGCTCCCGGTACGCGCTGGCGAGCACGGGCTCTACGTGGTGCCGGTCGAGGACCGCATCGCCCAGCAGGATGGCAGCTTTTCGATCAACAAGAACCCCAGGGACCTGCGCACCAACCTGGTCCTGATTCCGACCCTGCCGCCTGACGCCTGGACCATCGGCGAAGTGCGGAGTCTGCTGCGCGACGTGCGCGCGACCATGGAGCCGCTCGTCCCCTGGCACCATCGCCTGCTGGCCTGGGCCTTCACGCGCCGGCTCGGCGTCTCCGTCTGCAGCGGTTCGCCGCTCGCCCAGGTCGAGGTGCACGACGGCGGCCAGGTGCTGGCCCGCTTTCCGACCAGCGAACCGGCGCGCAACCACGCCAACGCCCCGGTCTACTGCCACCGCTTCACCGGCAACGAAAACTTCGATCCGCGCGCCCGCCTCGTGCTGCCGGAAGATGCGCAAGTTCTCCTGATCTAGCTACTTGACCACAATGAAAAACGGCTCCCCGAAGGGAGCCGTCGCCACTATGCTTTAAAAAGCAGCTTATGCGTAGCTGCGCAGGCGCAGCGAGAAGTCCTGCAGCGACTTGATGCCCGAGGCTTCGGCGCGCGTGCACCAGTCCTGCAGCTGCTGCAGCAGCTGGTCGCGGGTGGAGTGCGAACGTTCCCAGATCGCGCCCAGTTCCACGCGCATCTGGTGCATGGTTTCCAGTGCCTTGCTGTGCTGGAACAGCTCGACCAGTTGCTGCTTCTGCGACAGTTCCAGCTTGCCCGGCTCGCGCTGCATCAACTTGCGCGAGCTCTTCAGGAAGCGCGACTCCAGCTCGGCCTTGTGCTTCAGGTGCTCGAATTCCTCACGGAAAGCGTGGCGCACCGACTTCGCATATTTCGCCATCACGTCGTAGCGGTTGGCGATCACCGACTGCAAGGTCTCGAGGTCGGCGACCAGCTTGTCCTTGGCGAATTCCGGCTTCGGCGCAACCTTCTTCACCTTGGCCAGGCGCAGGGTTTCCAGGATACGGATATAGCCCCAGCCCAGGTCGAACTCGTACCACTTGCTCGACAGCTTGGCCGAGGTGGCGAAGGTGTGGTGGTTGTTGTGCAGTTCTTCGCCACCGATCAGGATGCCGAAGGGAATGATGTTGGTGGCCGCATCGCTGCAGTCGTAGTTGCGGTAGCCCCAGTAGTGGCCGATGCCGTTGATGATGCCCGCCGCGGTGATCGGGATCCACATCATCTGCACGGCCCAGACCGAGATACCGACGATGCCGAACAGCGCGAAGTCGATCAGCAGCATCAGCACCACGCCCATGGCGCTGTGCTTCGAGTAGACATTGCGCTCGATCCAGTCATCCGGCGTGCCATGGCCATACTTCTCCATGGTCTCCTTGTTCTTGCTTTCAGCGCGGTACAGTTCGGCGCCCTCGAAAAACACCTTCTTGATGCCGCGGGTCTGCGGGCTGTGCGGGTCTTCCTCGGTATCGCACTTGGCGTGGTGCTTGCGGTGGATCGAAGCCCATTCCTTGGTAACCTGGCCGGTGGTCATCCACAGCCAGAACCGGAAGAAATGGCTCGGGATGGCGTGCAGCTCGAGCGCGCGGTGCGCCTGGTGACGGTGCAGGTAGATCGTCACGGCTGCGATCGTGATGTGCGTCAGCCCCAGCGTGACAAAGAAGACTTGCCAGCCGGTGAGGTCGAGCAGGCCGGTGGACAGGAAGATCAGCACGGCTTGCACGGGTTCGCTACTCAAGAAATTCATTCAGTCTCCATGGATAGTACGTCGGCACGTCGTTTCGTTGGCGACGGCCCGCAACCGATCATTTTACGCGGTTCCAGTGACGCACGGCATGTTCAAGTGCCCTATTTCACTGTGATTCGCCCATATTTGGAGTACGCGCCACAACTGATGTTATATGCGCATCGAGTAGGCGCGTATCAATAGACGGATGACCAAGTTTTATCTGACCGGATTCGACCAGGGCATAGATTTTCTTGTTGACGTCCGAAATCGGCCCGCCCTGCCCGTTCTCCGGATCGCCCAGCCAGAAGCCGACTTCGAGCTCGTAGCCGTCGGCAGCAAAGGCGTTCAGCAGCACGTTCGGGGCCGGCGCCTCGAGCACGCGCGGCACGCCCTTGGGTTGGGCTTCCAGCAGCGGCATCACGACAGACAGGTCGCTGTCGTAGGACACCGTCAGTTTCGTCACCGCACGCACATTGCGGTTGGTGGAAGACTGGTTCAGCACGACGCCGGTAATCAGCATTTCGTTCGGCAGCAGGGTCTGGGTGCCGTCGGTGCTGCGCAGCACCGTGTAGCGCGTATTGATGCGCGCGACCTTGCCGGAATACTTGTCGATGGTGATCGGGTCGCCGATGGTCAGGCTGCGTTCCAGCAGAATGATGAACCCGGAAACATAGTTACTGGCAATACGCTGCATGCCGAGACCGAGGCCGACGCCGAGCGCGCCGCCGAAGACGGACAACACGGTGAGATCGAGCCCTGCCAGCGAGAGGCTGAACAGCACGGCAACAAGGATCAGTACGGCACGGCTCATGCGCGCCAGTACGACCTTGAGCGAGCTATGCATGCGCTCGACCTTCATGAGGCGCTCTTCCAGCGCGGCGCCGGCCCACATGGCCAGCATCATGAGCACCACGATGGACACGATGCCTTCCACGAGGTCCGCCAGGCTGATCTTGTGCTTCCCGACCGGGAGGAAGGTGTTGTCGAAGATGCGGATCACATCCGGCAGCACGCCCGTGATGTGAAGCGCCACGCCCAGCCAGACCACGAGCGCGAAGATCTTCTCGAAGGTTTGCAGTGCTTCGCCCAGTTGCCCGCGGCGTGCGAAGACGCGGCGCAGCAGGTAGAAGACGGTGCGGATCACCGCCAGCGAAGACGACAGCGGCACCGCCACGTCGAGCAGGTGCACGCTCTGGTAGCGCGCCATCACGGCGCGCGTCGTTACCAGCAGGCCGAAGATCAGCAACGGCGGCAGCACGCGGCTGAAGCTCCCCATGCCCAGCCCGATCAGGCCGGTGTGTTCACGGTTATGCAGCCAGGAACGGTGCATCAGCCGCGCCAGGCCCCAGCCGACCGCCACGCACAGGACGATCGCGAGCGCCTGCCACAGGATGGCAGGCTGGTGGATGTCGCCGAGCAGGTCGGCCAGCAGTTGCTGGAGCGGCATGTGTCGGCGTTATTCCTCTGCTTGCGGGATTTCCGACGCGTCGGCCGGCGACTCCACGGCAGGCGCTTTTGCCTTTGCCTTGCGCTGCAGCACGGCGGCGAAGAAACCGTCGGTCTGGTGCTTGTGCGGCAGCATCTTGAGATACTGATCCATTTCCAGCGGGATCTTCTGCTCTTCCAGCACCTGGTTCATCGGCACCAGCTCGAAGTCTGGATGGGTGGACAGGAATTGCTCGACGATGACGTCGTTCTCTTCGTTCAGCAGGCTGCAGGTGGCGTACACGAGGCGGCCGCCGGTTTTCACCAGGCGCGCGGCGCCGTCCAGGATCGAGGCCTGCTTTTCCTGCATCTCGGCAACGGCTTCCGGCTTCTGGCGCCACTTGACGTCCGGATTGCGGCGCAGGGTGCCCAGGCCGCTGCAGGGCGCGTCGACCAGCACGCGGTCGATCTTGCCGGCCAGGCGCTTGATCTTGGCGTCGCGCTCGTGCGCGATCAGCACCGGATGCACGTTCGACAAGCCGCTACGCGCCATGCGCGGTTTCAGCTTGGCCAGGCGCTTGTCCGAGACGTCGAAGGCGTACAGGCGGCCGGTGTTGCGCATGGTCGCTCCCAGCGCCAGGGTCTTGCCGCCGGCGCCCGCGCAGAAGTCGACCACCATCTCGCCGCGGCGCGCACCGACGATTTGTGCCAGCACCTGGCTGCCTTCGTCCTGCACCTCGATGGCGCCTTCCTTGAACAGCGGCAGGTTCTGCAGCGCAGGCTTTTTCAGGACGCGCAGGCCCAGCGGCGCATACGGCATCGGCTCAGCCGCGATCGGGGCCTTGGCCAGCTCGGCGATCACATCGTCGCGGTTGGCCTTGATGGAGTTGACGCGCAGGTCCAGCGGCGCCGGGGTGTTCAGGACCGCGGCCAGTTGCAGCGCTTCCTGTTCGCCGAACTGGGCTACCAGCTTGTCGTACAGCCAGCCCGGCAGGTTTGCCTGGGTCTGCGGCGGCAGCAGGGAACGGTCGACTTCCTTGACACGGGTAAGGAGGTGGGTCTCGTCCTCGCTCAGGCCGCCCAGGGCGTCGATGCCGGCGGTTTCGGCCAGGCCCAGCAGGGCCAGCTTACGCATCGAGGGCGTATTACCGGCGCCGGCGAAATCGGTGAAGAAGGATTTGTTGCGCAGCACGGCATACACGGCCTCGGCGATGACGCCGCGTTCGCGGCCGCCGAAACGGGGGTGGTCCTTGAAGTAGCGCGACAGGGTGACGTCGGCGGGCGACGTGAAGCGCAGGATCTCGCGCAATACTTCTTCGGTATTGGCGATGATCGCTGGAGGCAATCTCATGGTGTTCCTTAGTTTAAATGCTTGTGGTTTCGGCGGGCGCATCGTCCAGGATGCGCACTTCACCGTTTTCAATCTTGAGCCTGTCTTCGACGAAGAGGCGCACCGCATGCGGGTAGAGCTTGTGTTCCTCGACCAGCACGCGGGCAGACAAGGTGTCCTCGGTATCGCCCGGCAGCACCGGCACCCGGGCCTGCGCCACGACCGGCCCATGGTCGAGCTCGGCGGTAACGAAGTGGACGGTCGCGCCGTGTTCCTTCTCGCCGGCGTCCAGCGCCTGCTGGTGCGTGCCGAGGCCCGGGAACAGCGGCAGCAGCGAAGGGTGGATATTCAGCATGCGGCCCTCATAATGTTCCACGAAGGGCGCGGTCAGGATGCGCATGAAACCGGCCAGCACGACCAGGTCGGGGGCGAACCGGTCGATGGCTTCCTGCAGGGCCGCATCGAACTCGGCGCGGGAGGAGTATTCCTTGTTCGCCACCACGGCCGTCGGGATGCCACGGGCACGGGCGAATTCCAGGCCCTTGGCTTCCGGTTTATTGCTGATCACCGCCGCGATGCGGGCCGGCCATCCCTGGCTTTCCGCCGCGCGCACGACCGCTTCCATATTGCTGCCACGGCCGGAAATGAGGATCACGATGTTTTTCATAGCCGGCATTGTACCGTATCGCCGGTCGGCAATCGTCGCCGGCGAGGCCTGGAAGCCTGCCCGGATGCGGCCTAGATGGTATCCGTCGCGGGAATGGCGAAGGAGTAGAATACGCGGAAGGGGACTTTCTTCTCGGCCCAGAATTCGGCTGCGTCGCGGAACACGTCGAGCAGGTTCTCGCGCGCTTCCTTGTCGAATTTCTGTGCGCTGGGCAGTTGTTCGAGGACGACGAGGAAACCCGGCTGCGGTCCTGCTTCGCTGACGGTCTCGGTCAGGCAGGTACGCAGGGCATCGAAATTCTTGCTGCAAGGTTTGGGGAAATAGAAGTTTTCGCCGATACGGGCGCAGACTTGTTGTTTGGTCAGGGTATTTGCGCAATGCGCATACAGGAAGTGATGACCGAGGCGCGCAGCCTCCTGCTGCAGCTCGGCGACGCGGAACGCGCGGATCGACTGCACAAGATTGGGCGGCACTCTCATCAACAAACTCATTTTTTCCTCAAGATGACCAGCTCGATGTCATGTGGCACTGAACTTTCGGGCGCCACGCCTGGTGGCGGTTGGCATCCGCCTGTCTTTTCTCTCCCGACTATCGTTTCCACGCGCCAATAAACCCCTTAGTGTGTAAGGGTAACGTTTTGTGGTATGGGAAGCAACCCAAATGTGATCTCAGGAATCTCATTTGTAAGAATTGGTAGGGGTGCATAGGCCCGGATATGCCCCTTTTCGACAGCTCTGCCATTCTGGCAAGGCGGCTTCCGGCAGGCCGTCCCTGTTACATTTTGTTGCCACCGGGATTCGAGCGTTACCTGAGATGGGATTACCATAGGAGACATGAAAGTCCGGTCGGCTCCCAACCCCGCCAGACGACGAAAAGATCGCCCCGATACGAACTCCATTGCGAGGTAGACCATGAACCTGAACGTCAAACTGATCATCGCCACACTGGGCATCAGCGCCCTGCCGTTGGCCCAGGCCCAGACGTCGTACTCTGAATTTGAAGATTTCGGCCGCGTCGTCCGCGTCCAGCCGCGCGTCGAACAGATCCGCACGCCGCGTGAAGAATGCCGTACCGAATATGTGCAGGTGCCGGTGCAGCAGCAACGCGGCGTCGGCGGCGGCATTGTCGGCGGTGTCGTCGGCGGCCTGCTGGGCAACCAGGTCGGCAGCGGCAGCGGCCGTGTCGCCGCGACGGCGGCCGGCGCGATTGCCGGCGCCATGATCGGCGACCGCTCGGAGAACGCCAACCGTCCGCAAGGCGTGCAGGAGCAGGCCGTGCGCCAGTGCCGCGTGGTCGACGCCTACGAGTCGCGCACGAATGGCTACGACGTGACCTACGAGTACCGCGGCCAGACCTACACGTCGCTGATGAACCGCGACCCGGGCAACCGCGTGCGCCTGCGCGTCTCGGTGCAGCCGCTCGACGCTTATTAATCTCTTGCCATTTCTCTTTGCGCCGGGACCCAGCGTCCCGGCGTGAACGGAAACCGCGGCGCAAGCCCGTGCTTGCGCTGCGGGAACCCCTCCCCCGATAATAGGGCGATTCAACCAGGTCGCCCTATGCTCATCAAACGCAAATCCATCGAACAGGCCGAATCCTCGCGCCGTCCCGCGCGCAAGCCCAAGTTCGCTCCTGTCACGCTGTCCGAGCAGGACGGCGTCCGCTACCTCCATTTCGGCACCGAGTGGGTGCAGGGCGCAATGCGCATCCGCAAGCCGGATTGGCCGGAACTCGAGTACGCGCAGCAGATGATGGCCTGGATGCTGTTCATCGAAATGCCGCGGGCCATCGCGCAGCTCGGCCTCGGTGCTGCCACATTGACCAAGTTCTGCTATCGCCAGTTCCCGGAATCGACGGTGACTGCCGTCGAGCTCAATGAATCGGTCATCGCCATTTGCAATTCGATGTTCAAGCTGCCGCCCCTCGATGAACGCCTGGACGTGCTCGAGATGGATGCGATGGACTTCGTCCTCGATCCCGCCAACCATGGCGCCTTCGACGTGCTGCAATGCGACCTGTACGACGCTACCGCGCGCGGGCCGGTGCTCGACACGCCCGAGTTCTACCAGGCCTGCAAGGACTGCCTGGCCGACGGCGGCATCATGACGGTCAACCTGTTCGGCGACCACCCGAGCTTTGCCAAGAACATCAAGGCGATGAAGTTCGCCTTCGGGCACGTGATCTGCCTGCCGGAAGTCCACGAGGGCAATGTGGTGGCGCTATGCTTCCGTGATCGTCCGGTGATCGACAAGGAAGCGCTGGCAGCACGCGCTGCGCAGATCGTCGCCGAGACGAAATTGCCGGCGAAATCCTGGGTCAAGGGCATCCTCGCCGCCGCCTGAACTTCTATCCCACCGGGAGCTGAACGTGAACACGCATGCCGTCCCACCCGCCACCGCTGCCAAGGCCCCGCGCCTGCGCACGCTCGACCTGCAGTCCATTTTCTCGTGGCTGCTGGCCGACGGCATCGTCACCAAGGAAAACGTCAAAGCCCAGTTCGCGCAGGCCCAGGGGATCCTGAAGAATGCCGCGGGCTCGATGCATCCGCTGACGGCTGTGGCCCAGTGCAAGCTGGTCTCCGCCCAGCCACCGCATCGTTTGTTGACCCTGGACGTACTGACCGAGTGGTGTGCAACCAAGGTCGGCCTGCCCTTCATCCGCATCGATCCGCTGAAGATCGATTTCACCAAGGTGGCGGACGTGATGTCGGCCAGCTATGCGGCGCGCTTCAATATCCTGCCGGTGGAAATGAGCGGTTCGACGCTGGTCGTCGCGACGGCCGACCCGGCGAATACCGAATGGGAAGCGGAAATCGCCAAGATCTCGCGCCGCAAGATCGAACTGGTGCTGGCCAATCCGCTCGATATCGCCCAGTACATTTCGCAGTTCTTCAGCCTGGCCAAATCGATCCGCGACGCCAACCGCAATACCGGGCAAGACCTGGCGATGCGGAACAACTTCGAACAGCTGGTCGAGCTGGGCAAGGCGAACAAGCAGTTCGATGCGAATGACCAGCACATCGTTAACATTGTCGACTGGCTGTGGGGTTATGCCTTCGAACAGCGCGCATCCGATATTCACCTGGAACCGAAACGCGAATTCGCGGTGATCCGCTTCCGCATCGACGGCGTGCTGCATCAGGTGTATCAGGTGCCGGCGGTCGTCATGATCGCCATGACGGCGCGCATCAAGCTACTTGGCCGGATGGACGTGATCGAGAAGCGGCGGCCCCAGGATGGTCGCATCAAGACCCGGACCGCGGGCGGGCAGGAAGTGGAACTGCGTCTGTCGACGCTGCCGACGGCGTTTGGCGAAAAGCTCGTCATGCGTATCTTCGATCCGGAAGTGGTCGTGAAGACGCTGCCGGAGCTGGGCTTTCCGCCGGACGATGCAGCGCGCTGGGATGCGCTGACCAATCGGCCGCACGGGATCATCCTTGTGACCGGCCCCACGGGTTCGGGCAAGACGACGACGCTGTACACAACGCTGAAGGCCTTGGCGACCAGCGAAGTGAATGTCTGTACCGTGGAAGACCCGATTGAAATGGTCGAGGCCTCGTTCAACCAGATGCAGGTGCAGCCGGGGATCGATCTGTCGTTTGCCGATGGCGTGCGCGCGCTGATGCGGCAAGACCCGGACATCATCATGGTGGGCGAGATTCGCGATCTGCCCACGGCGGAAATGGCGATCCAGGCGGCGCTGACCGGGCACCTGGTGTTTTCGACCTTGCACACGAACGACGCACCATCGGCGGTCGTGCGTTTGATCGAGCTGGGGGTGCCGGATTATCTGCTGGAAGCAACCCTGATTGGCATTATGGCCCAGCGCCTGGTGCGTACGCTCTGCCCCGATTGCAAGGCGCCGGGAGGAGAGCTGAGCGACGAGGTATGGCAGAGCATCGGCGGCGCATGGAATATCCCGAAGCCGGCGACTGTGTACCGGCCCATCGGCTGTCCGGAATGCCGGCAGACGGGCTACCGGGGCCGTACCGGCATCTACGAGCTGCTGACGGTGAGCGAAGGGTTTGCGCACATCGTGCGCGAGTCCGGCGACATCCAGAAGCTGCGCCAGCAGAGCGTGGCGGATGGCATGAAGCCGCTGCGGATTGCCGGTGCGATGAAGGTTGTCGAGGGGGTGACGACGGCCGATGAGGTGCTGAAGGTCACCGCCGCGCTAGTCTGATCGCGAATTGCTCAGGTAGCACTAGCGCAAACCCAAACTGCCGGCTATAATGCTGCCTCTTTCGGGTCGTTAGCTCAGTTGGTAGAGCAGCGGACTTTTAATCCGTTGGTCGCTGGTTCGAGCCCAGCACGGCCTACCAGAATTAGTTGTAGCAGAAACGGCGTCATGAGCGATCATGACGCCGTTTTTGTTTTGTGCTTTCAAAGCAATTATCTTCGAATAAGCGCTAGCCAAGCGACAGACCTCATAGCGAACGAGTTGTGCAGGTGTACGTCCGCTATCGACCCAGGCTGTGTAAAAACGTAGGCCGATGTAAACGAACTCGGCTCGGTAAACGTTGAGTAAGTATCTCATCACTGGGGTTCCAAATGAAGCGATTTATCGAAGGCGAAAATCGTGGGCAAGGGACACTGCTCCCTGAACTTTTGGACGATTACGTGGCTCAGGATAATGCGGTTCGTGTGGTCGATGTATTTGTCGAAGAACTTGATCTTTGCAGTCTCGGATTCGAGCGCGTGCACCCGGCCAAGACTGGACGACCGGCTTACCATCCCGCTGTTCTGCTCAAGCTCTACATTTACGGCTACCTCAATCGCATTCAATCGAGCCGGCGGCTTGAGCGTGAGGCCCAGCGCAATGTCGAGCTGATGTGGCTTACCGGGCGCCTAGCGCCCGATTTCAAAACGATTGCGAACTTCCGAAAAGATAACGGCAAAGCGATCGGCAAGGTCTGCAGGCAGTTCGTCGTGCTGTGCCAGCAGCTGGATCTGTTTTCGGATGCAGTCGTTGCTATCGACGGCAGCAAATTCAAGGCCGTCAACAGCAGCGATCGGAATTTTACCGACGCAAAACTCAAGCGCAGGATGGCAGAGATCGAAGCGAACATCGGTCGCTATCTGGCAGAACTCGATACCGCTGACCGGCAGGAGCCGGCCACTGCACAGTGCAAAAGCGTTCGTCTCAACGACAAGATCGCAGCGATGAAATCTCAGATGGCGACGCTCAAGGAAATTGAAGCGAAGCTGATAGAGACTGGCGAAACGCAGATTTCACTTACCGACCCGGACTCGCGCTCGATGATGACGCGCGGTTCAGGAATTGTTGGCTACAACGTGCAGACCGCAATCGACGCCAAGCATCATTTGATCGTTGAGCATGAGGTGACCAATAACGGCAGCGACCGCGACCAATTGTCAGGCATGGCGAAGAAGGCCCGTGCCGCAATTGGCAAGACAACACTGACGGCAATTGCCGATCGCGGCTACTTCAAGGGAGAAGAAATCCTTGCCTGTCATGAGGCTGGCATCTCAGTCTTGGTGCCTCCTACGAAAACCTCAGGGGCCAAGGCTGACGGCCGATTCGACAAGGCCGACTTCATTTACGACCCATTAGAAAACGAGTATCGCTGCCCAGCAGGCGAGTCCCTGATATGGCGTTTTTCAAGCGTCGAAAAAGGCATGAAGCTGGACCGGTACTGGGGCTCTAACCGCAAGGCTTGCCAGCTGAAGGAGAAGTGCACGCCGAGTACGCAACGGCGAGTGTCCCGCTGGGAGCACCAGCATGTGCTCGACGAGATGCAGATGCACCTTGAGCAAAACCCTGATGCCATGCGAATTCGGCGTTCCTCAGTCGAGCATCCGTACGGGACGGTCAAATCTTGGATGGGGGCGACACACTTCCTGACGAAAGGATTGGAGGGCGTTGCAACCGAGATGAGCCTGCACGTGCTCGCCTATAATTTTCGGAGATTGATAGCGGTACTCGGTATCACCGACATGTTGGCTGCGATCCGGGCCTATGCCCGTTTTCTGCAGTGTTTTAGCTTGCTCTGGCGGCTTCCTTTGCTCGAACTGCCGAACGTGTCGGGCAGAGGTAAGGAGGCGCCACAGCCCTTCCTGGCACTCCACAATTAACCGAAGCC
>NZ_JBOBRE010000017.1:0-127645 GCF_050586525.1 Massilia sp. BKSP1R2A-1
AAATAGAAAAGCCCCTCAACCCCAGCGGCGTGACCGGTGAGGTGAGGGAGCTTGCTGGTTTTGTCATTAGCGCCGTTCATCTTTGGTTACCTGCCGGCGTGCTGGTCGCTACGACCGGATGAGGCGTTTCGCCTGGTGCTTCAGAAAAATACCTTCCACGATCTTCTTGATGACATGCTTCTCGTCGGCGTCTAAGCCGCTGACGCCTTAGAGCAGGAGTAGCAAGATGTCGTCCGGCTGCGCTCGCCCGCCTCGAAAATCAGTTCGTTGGTGGTGACGCTGATCGTGACGACCAGCTTCTTGATGACGTCGAAGGTCGATCGCGAGGTACCGCTTTCGTAGCGGTACACCTGAGTCTAAGTAAATGCTGATCAACTCTGCCAGCGCTTCCCGGGTAAGCCCACGTTGCTTGCGCATGACGGCAAAGCGTTCGGACAAGGGCATGTCGTAAAACTTGGCAGAACCCGAAGTAAATTAATTCGGTTGCTTGAGTAGCCAAGCCGTCGGGAGGTGAGCGATCCAAACTGGCCTCGCACAAAGCCGGACGAAGTATCAGGACGTGTGCCAAATGCGCGACAGATCGTTTAAGCACCCAGCCATATTTACGTTCATGTGACATTTCGAGAGATTTTATTCTCAGCACATACCTATAATTTTCTAGTCAGAATAATCTCCTAAGCCGTCTGTGGACGTCCTCCCCCGCCTCCGTTTTTCCTTCGCCCGTTGGTTTGACAACGCTCCGGCTTCCCTCGTCGTGGCGAGCGTCGGCGCGGTCGCGATTGTGACAGCACTCGGATGGGCCGCCATGAAACACGAGGAGGTTGCCCAGGCCTCAGACCAGCTTCTTCAAGCCGAACAGCTGCCCCTGCCTAAGCGAAACGTATCTCAGCCTTCAAGCAGCGCAGACACATTGCCGCTTTTTTCCGGCGCTGCGCTCGTGCAGGGAATGAATAGCGTTGCCAAGGACGTGGCCATCCCTTTCGACGAAGCAGTCTATATGCTCGATAGCTCGGCTGCCATGCCCTACAAAACTTACCGCGTCACGATAAAGACAGTCGCAGGCTACGCCGAGATACGACGCTTTCTTCCCGCATTGGCCGCAGAGCTCCCCAATGTGCACCTGGACACGATCCACTGTGTACGGCCGGACCTGGCCGCTACAACGTTGAGCTGCGAACTTGCATTCTCCGCTTTCTTCAGCAAGGCAGCCCGTGAATAGTCCCGCACGCCGCCGTTGGGCGGTGATATTGACGGCCTTGGCCGCGACAGTGGCTGCCATTTTCTATCCAGTCGACGAAGCGTTTCCTGAGCAAGCAAGGGCAAACGCACCGGCACCGAAAACGGTCGCGCCGAGTGCACTGGTGAACGTGAACGAAACGCCTGCTAACACGCCCTGGATTGCTTCGGACGAAAACCCGTTCGCGCCGCGCGCGTGGGAACCACCATCGCCGCCTCCGTCTGCGCAAACACGCGAAGTTCAAACGGTGGAAATTGCGCAAGCGCCGGCCGAGCAACCCCCACCGCCACTTCCCTACACGTTCCTGGGCCAAATGCAAAACGATGGCGAGCAGATTCTTTACCTCGGACGGAGCGACCAGGTGCTCTTGGCCCGCAAGGGGGATGTGCTGGAGAGCAGCTACAAGGTCGTCGAGGTCAGTAGCACCCAGGTCGAATTCGAATCAGTCCAGTCAGGGATCAGGCAAGCCTTGCCGATTCCTGCGCAGTGAAAGTCGTCATGCGAAGAACAATGTATCGATGGGGCAGCATGGCACTGGCAACCGCCTTCCTCACCGGTTGCGCCGCACAGGTGCACCACGAAAATGGCACGGATGCCCTGGAAGCAGGCGATTACCCCCGCGCGGTGCAGGAGCTGGCGCAGGCATCGAAGCTGGCGCCAGGCGACCTTGCTTATCGTCGCGATGCATTGCGTGTGCGCGAAACGGCGAACGAAGCCTTGTCGAACACTGCCGCTGATGCACTTGCGGCCGGCGAAAGGCAGAAGGCCGAGCAGGCGTATGCCACCATACTCAAATACGATCCCGCCAATGCCCGTGCGTTAGCCGGTTTGGAAGCACTGCGCGAGCTGGCCCTGGCCGATGAAGACGTCAAGCAGGCAAGGGTAGAGTTGGGGCGGGGTGACCAGGTTCATGCGAATGAGTTGATTGTCCGTGCACTCAAGCGCGCACCGGGCCATGTCGGCGCGAAAGGCGTGCGCCGCGAACTCGATGCGCTGCAGGCCCAGCAATCGATGATTGCGCCCAGCCTCGACCAGGTGTATCGCAAGCCGATCAACCTGGAGTTTCGCGATACGAGTATCAAACTGGTATTCGACGCTTTGTCACGCACGACTGGCATCAATTTCATTTTCGACCGCGACGTGCGGCCTGACCAGCGCACTACCGTGTTCCTGAAGCAGACTTCCCTGGATGACGCGATCGATGTCATCCTATCAACCGGCCAGCTCGAAAAAAAGGTGCTCAATCCAAGCAGCGTCCTGATCTATCCGAGTACCCCAGCCAAACTGCGCGAGTATCAGGACCTGATGGTGCGCGCGTTTTACCTTGCCAACGTGGAGGCCAAGCAGGCTGCCACCATGCTCAAGACCGTCCTCAAGCTTAAGGACGTGTACGTCGACGATAAATACAATCTGCTGGTGCTGCGCGAAAGCCCAGAAACAATCGGCCTGGCGGAAAAGCTGATCCGTCTGCAAGACCTGGAAGAGCCCGAGGTCATGCTCGAGGTCGAGGTGTTGGAAATTAACCGTTCACGTCTGCTGAACGCCGGTATTCAATGGAGCAGCCAGTTGACCGTGGCGCCCCTGTCCGGTTCAGGCGCCGTCCCGGGCAGCGGGACCTCGACGGCGACGATGAAGTTGAGCGACCTGAAGTCGTTGACGTCGAATGGACTCGGCATTACCGTCCCCAGCGCCACCATCAACTTGCAAAAGACGGACGGCGACGCCAATCTGCTTGCCAATCCGCGTATTCGGGTTCGCGATCGCGAGAAGGCGAAAATTCTCATCGGCGACAAGGTCCCTGTGGTAACGACAACCAGCACCAACAACTTCGTGACCGAGAATATCCAGTATCTGGACGTCGGTCTCAAGCTGGAAGTCGAGCCGGACATCCACTTGCGCGACGAGGTAGGCCTCAAGCTCTCGCTGGAAGTGAGTTCGCTGGTGTCCTCGGTGAAGACCAACAACGGTTCCCAGGCATACCAGATCGGCACTCGCAATTTTTCCAGCGCCCTGCGCCTGCGCGACGGTGAAACGCAGATCCTGGCGGGTCTGATCAGCGACGAGGATCGCAGCTCGGCCAATCGTATTCCGCTCATCGGCCAGTTGCCGGTACTCGGCCGCTTGTTCGGCAGCCAAAGCGACACCCGCCAGAAAACGGAAATCGTTCTGTCCATCACCCCACGCCTCATTCGCAACATCCACCGCCAGACGCCGGCGGCGGAATCGTTCTGGTCGGGTACGGAAGCGGTCTTGCGCGACCGTCCGCTGCAGTTGCGCGCCGTGACTCCCGATGGCGCTGCAGGTACTACGCCGGCGGCGGCAGCTGGCGCGCCTGTTCCAGCTCCCGTTGCCCCCGCAGCTGCGCTCGTGACGCCTGCCAGCGGCCCGGATGCCCCCAGGATGACGTGGGAAGGGCCTGCCGCAGCCAAGGTGGGTGAGCCGATCCAGCTGTTCTTGTCGATGGATAGTCCCGAGATGCTGCGTGCGGCTTCGCTACAGGTGGCGTTCAACCCTGCTGAGTTCGAACTGGTGTCGCTGACGGAAGCGGGTTATTTCGGTAAGGAGAAGGCCACGTTCAGTAAATCGGTGGACGTGAGCGGCCGCGCTTCGGTCGGCATCAAGGCGCCCGACGATCAACCGGTCAAAGGAACGGGACGGGTGCTCGCGCTGACCCTCAAGCCGCTTGCCGCCAACCCTGGCGCGTCCGTCTCCCTGATCGCCATGACACCGATTGGCGCGAACAAGTCGGTCGGCCGTCCGGCTTTGCCCGCGGCCCACAAGATCGCGGTGGCGCAATGATTCGGCGTGCTACATGGCGAAACGGTGGATTCAGCCTGATCGAGCTGCTCGCGGCCGCCGCGATCATCGGCATTCTGGCATCGGTTGCCGTGCCGGTCATCGAAACGACCGTCAGGCGTAACAAGGAACGTGAGCTGCGCCAGGCCTTGCGCGATATTCGCGGCGCGATCGATGCCTACAAACAGGCCGCTGCGAGTGGCCGGATCGAGGTCGACACGGATGCGTCGGGTTATCCGCCGTCCCTGATCGATTTGAGCGCCGGCGTCGAAGACAAGACCAACAAGGGGGGACCGAAACTGTATTTCCTTCGCCGTATTCCGCGCGATCCTTTTTTCAGCGACTTGTCCGTCCCGGCGGCGGAGACCTGGGGCAAACGCAGTTTCGATTCTCCGCCAGACGCGCCCAGCGAAGGAGACGACGTCTTCGACGTCTATTCACGCTCGCCGCTGACTGGATTGAACGGTCTGGAATACAAGCAATGGTAAGGATGCGCTCACGCGGGTTCACGATGATCGAGCTGCTGGTCACGCTGGCGATCCTTGGCTTTCTGGTCGCGGTGGCGGCCCCGCGCTACTTTGGCAACATGGACCGAGCCAAGGAGGACGTGCTGCGTGAAGATTTGTATGTGATGCGTGATGCGATCGACAAGTTCTATGCCGATCGCGGCCACTATCCGGACGCGCTGGACGACCTGGTGAAGGAACATTATCTCCGCAAGATCCCGATCGATCCGTTTACCCAAAGTGCGCGCAGTTGGGTGCCGGTGCCGCCTGCCGATCCATCCCTGGGCGCCGTGGCGGATGTGCGCAGCGGGGCGCCGAATACGGGGCGCGATGGTACGTGGTTGAAGGATTGGTAAGGATGCGGCCACAGCGCGGATTCAGCTACGTGATCGTCATGTTTCTGGTAGCGATGCTGTCGATCGCCAGCATAAGAGCGCTGCAGAATACATTGACTGCCGAGCGCCGTGACAAGGAGGCCGAGGTGCTGTGGCGCGGCATCGCGTATCGCGAGGCAATCCGGCTCTACTACGATAACTCTCAGGGTACGCACAAGCGGTACCCGGAGCAATTGGAAGATTTGTTGCATGACACGCGATTGACACGGCCGACGCGACCGCTGCGTAAGTTATATGCGGACCCGTTCACGGGGGGCAAGTGGGGCGTCGTGCGCAACGACGCCGGAGCCGTGATCGGCGTATATCCCCAGTCGGCGCGCCAGCCAATCAAGCAGACGGGCTTTCCTCCCGAGCTGGCGGCGTTCGCGAATGCAAAGCAGTACAGCGATTGGAAATTTGTTTATCAACCCACTAGCAAATAGGACGAGCATGCGTACCCGTTTCACCCATCCTTTATTGCCGCGCACGCGCGGGTTCACTTTGCTGGAGCTCCTGGTGGTGATCGTCATCATCGGCCTGCTCGCCGCTTTCGTCGCTCCCAAGTACTTTGGCCAGATCGGACGATCCAAGGCCCAGGTCGCCCGTGCGCAGATTGAATCGTTCGATAAAGCACTGGATCAGTTCCGCCTCGACACGGGGCACTATCCGACCACGGAGGCAGGCCTCGTCGCCTTGTTCGTCCAGCCGGCCAATGAACCGAACTGGCACGGCGCCTATCTCAAAAAAGGCTTGCCAGCCGACCCGTGGGGCAAGGCTTACATCTACAAGGCGCCAGGCAGCGAAGGGCGTGAATATGAGATCGTATCCCATGGCGGCGACGGCCAACAAGGCGGTACGGGTGAAAACGCCGATATCGTGAGCTGGAACTGACTAATGCAATACCGCGTCAAGCAACTTACGCCGGAGATGGCCATCGTCGACAAGGTCGTCGACGCGGCAAGCGAAGCCGAAGCGCGCGAACTGATCGCAAGCACTGGTGGCAATGTCGTTGCTATCCGGGCGGTTCGTCGCGGCAGCTTTGGGGGCGGTAACAAGGCGCTCGACCTGAGTGTGTTCAACCAGCAGATGCATTCCTTGCTTGAAGCAGGGCAAACGGTAGTCGACGCCATCGAAATCCTGAGCCGGAACGACCGCAAGGGTGGAAGCAAGGCGGTGTATGACGTCCTGCTGCGCAGCCTGCATGGCGGTAAACAGCTATCGGTGGCAATGGAAGGATTGCCCTCGGTGTTCCCCCCACTGTATGTAGCGATGGTGCGCTCCAGTGAAACCACCGGCACGGTGCGTGCCTCGATCCGCCGCTTCCAGCTGTATCAGCAGCAGGTGGATACCTTGCGCGGCAAATTGCGGGCTGCAGCAACCTATCCGGCGATCCTGCTTGCGGTGGGCTTTCTCGTCATCTCCTTCCTGATGCTGTATGTGTTGCCCCGATTTAGCGCCGTGTACGAAGATGCGGGCACCATGAATGCGGGGAGCGCAGGCTTCGTGCAATGGTGGGGCGGTTTTGTGCGCGACAACGAAGCATTGGCTTGGGGCGGATTCCTCGTGCTGATCGTGGCATTGACGGGCCTGGTCATCCATCCCGCGGTCCGGCGCGCGGCTTTTCGCAAGCTTCTCGCCACGCCATGGGTGGGCGAGCGGATCTGGGTCTTGCAGTTAGGACGCTTTTACCGCACGCTCGGCATGCTGCTGCACAGCGGAATCAGTGTGCTGGCCGCCATGCGCATGACCCGCGCTTCACTGCCAGCAGCCATGCACGGCCAGCTGGACAAGGCCACGCGCCTGATCAGCGAGGGTATCCCGATGTCTACCGCCCTGCGTGACTGCAGCCTGGGCACCGAAGTCGCGATCCGTCTGCTGGTGGCCAGCGAATCGTCGGGCAACATCGACCACATGATGAACCACATCGCCGACTTCTATGATCAGGAAACGTCGATGTGGGTCGACACCGCCGGACGGGTGATCGAACCGGCTCTCATGCTGGTGATCGGCCTGGTGGTAGGTGCCGTCGTCTTGATGCTCTATAGCCCGATCTTCGATCTGGCCAACATTGTTTAAGAAAGTCCGCCTTGCCTTTTACCCTTCAGGAAATTGCGCGAATCAGCGCGGAGCAGCCACTTCGCTGGCTTGATTCGCTCACCGTGCATGCCGGTATGCCGCGCAGTGATGTCCTCGGCCAGTGCGCGCGCTTGCTCGGTTACACCTTGATGTCCGAGGAGCAGGTCAACGCCTTGTTGCCGGAGTTCAGCGTTGTCGAGTACGCACAGATGGCCGAGCGCCTGGCACTGATTGCCAGGGCGCCGGGCGGAGAACGGCAGGCCGTCATTGGCCAGCCTTTTCTGCCTTCGCTGGGCAGCTGGCTTGCCGCCCATGGCGTGTCCGATGTGTACATGGCCGATCCGCAGCTCGTTCTTGCAAAGCTGGAAACCCATGAGGCGTCATACAGTGCTGTTGCCGATGCTGTTGGCGAGGAGGACGCCAGCAGCATCATCCAGCGCGAGGCGGGTGCGGAACTGACGCTGACGTCCATCCAGGGCGAAGCAAGCCCTGCGGTAAAGCTGATCAATTCAACGGTGTTCGACGCACTGCGTCTTGAAGCCAGCGATATCCACCTGGAGTCGCTTCCCCAAGGCTTGCTGATCAAGTTTCGTATTGATGGGGTGCTGAATCGCATCGCCATGGTGTCCAATCCTGTGCTCGCCGAGCATTGCATCGCCCGCATCAAGGTGCTGGCGGAACTGGACATCGGTGAAAAGCGCGTGCCGCAGGATGGGCGCTTTCGGGTCGCGTCGAAAGGCCGCGATATCGACATCCGCGTCTCGATCATGCCGAGTATTCATGGCGAGGATGCGGTGCTGCGGGTGCTGGACAAGAAGGCGCTGATGGACAGCGTGCAGCGACTGACCCTCGATTCCCTGGGGTACGACGCCAGGACCATCCAGTTGTTGCGGCGACTGGCCGCCGAGCCCTACGGCATGATGCTGGTTACCGGCCCGACCGGCAGCGGAAAGACCACGACCTTGTATGCCGCTCTTACCGAAATCAATCATGGAGAAGACAAGGTCATCACGATCGAAGACCCGGTCGAATACCAGTTGCCGGGCGTTCTGCAGATTCCTGTCAACGAGCGCAAGGGATTGACGTTCGCAGTCGGGCTGCGCTCGATCCTGCGTCACGATCCGGACAAAATCCTGGTCGGGGAGATCCGTGATCCTGAAACCGCACAGATTGCGGTGCAATCGGCGCTCACCGGACACATGGTATTCACCTCTGTGCATGCCAACAATACATTCGATGTGATCGGCCGTTTCATGCACATGGGCGTCGATCCCTACAATTTCGTCTCGTCGCTCACGGGTGTGGTGGCGCAACGGCTGGTGCGCCAGAACTGTCCACAGTGTGCAGAGCCGGTCGAGATCGATGCGGCGCTGCTCGAAGAATCCGGCATCGAGGACGCGCAACATTACCGGTTTCGCGCTGGACGTGGGTGCGAGCTGTGCCGCAATACCGGTTACAAGGGCCGTCGCGCCATTGCGGAAGTACTTCGCCTGACCGATGAAATCAGGGAGATGATCATTGCACGTGCTTCCATTCGCGCGCTGAAGGAGCAGGCGCGCAAGGAGGGAACACGGTTCCTGCGCGACGTCGCGCTCGATCTCGTGCGCGAGGGGCACACCACACTGCAGGAGGTCAACCGTGTTACGTTTGTGGCCTGAACCGCGCTTGCTCGCCGGCGTGTTTCCCGACAGTGCCTGGCTGCGCCGTCCGAACGGCCAGGAAGTCAGCCGTTTCGGCTGCACGGATGCCAGCGGTCTTGGTCTGGCTGACGCATTGGAGAAACTTCTCGCTGAGCAAGCACTGCCCCGCCGCGCGCGCGTCGAACTGGTCGTATCCGACCAGTTCGCACGGGTTGTGCATTTGCCCTGGCAGCGGGGGCTTACGGACGAATCGCAGCGTACTGCATACGCGCAGGCATGCTTCGAACGTACAGGGCTGGGTGTGGACGGCGACTGGTTGATTCAGCCTTCTTATCGGCATTTTGCAGCCGATGGCATTGCGTACGCATTGCCACGCGCGGTGGTCTTGCAAGTCCGTGACTTGCTGCTGTCCCGCGGAATGACACTGTCGACGATCTTGCCGGTGTCGGGAGCGGCCTACTGGCGCTATGGGAGCGGCCTGCATCGACAGCGCAGCATCGTGCTGCTTGAAGAAAGTCGCCGGGTCAGCGCCATGCTGTTCGAGCGGCGCAAATATGCCGGGATGCATGTCCAACCGTCCGGAACAATGTCGGGCGACGCGCTACGTCGCCTGCTCAACACCGTGAATGCAAGCTTCTCAGGGGCCCAGCACATCCAGTACTGGACGGCAGCAGCAACCGGTGGGCGCCAGGAGCTCATCAAGGAAAGCATGCCTGATGCAACATTTAAAGCGCTCGACCTTGGGCGATGGCATTGAACATGGATGAATTATCGCGCTATCTGAAACCAGTTCCGCGCTACACGTGGGTATGGTGGTTGCTATCGACTCTGCTCATTGCCGGGAGCATCTGGGGCGCCAAGGAAGCTCACCGGCTGCATGAACTGTCGCTTGAACAACAAGAGCAACTTGCGGCACTACAGCGGTCACGTCGGGTTCCACCGCCACCGAAGCCGACCCGGGCTGCGCTTGAAGCGGAACGCCGCTGGGCTGCACTGAGGCAGGAGCGCAGCTTCTCTTGGTACCCGCTGTTCGCCGCCCTTGAGAAAACCAGTCATCCCGATATTGCCTTGCTTGAATTTGTGCCCGACAAAAGCGCCGGCACACTCACGCTACGTGGAAATGCCCGGACGATAGAAGCGCTGACGGAGTATCTGAGTGAACTGGCTAAGGAACCCTCCTTTCGGGACGTTCATTTAGCTCAACAGAAAAAGCTCCAGCAGGGTGCGCTGTTTGTGATCGCATTTGAGATACGAATGCAATTGCGTGGAAACGGTCCAAACGGGCATCCAACCCAGCGCTGATACAAAGTCATCTTCTCAAAAGCAAGTCTATGGCAAGGTCGCCTTTTCTAGCGCGTCCAGCCACCGGATCGCCTGCTCGCGGCTGCTGCCGCACATTTCCATCGAGGGCTGCAGGCCGCCGCAGAAGGCGGGACGTTCCGGCTTGCCGAAGATGCGGCAGCGGTTGTCCTCGGCCAGCTGCACGCAGCGCACGCCGGCCGGCTTCCCCTTGGGCATGCCGGGGATCGGGCTGGTGATCGAGGGAGCGGTGCAGCAGGCGCCGCAGTCGCTGCGGCATTGCATGGAGAGGGAAGGGGAGTTCATAAGCGCTGGAAGTATACCCGCCTTGCCGCCCGAAGCGGGCGCGTCGCCGCTGCATTTCCTGCTACGTTGTGCCTATCGCACAGTGCTCGTGGAGGCCCGCATGTCCAGTCCCCTGAAACCCCTGAACCGCCAGGTCATGGTGATCACCGGCGCCACCAGCGGCATCGGCCTGGCCACCGCGCACGAGGCGGCGAAGCAGGGCGCGAAGCTGGTGCTGGCGGCGCGCGGCGCCGACGTGCTGGACGCCGTGGTGCAGGGGCTGGTGGACCAGGGCTTCGATGCCTTTGCGGTGGTGGCCGACGTGGCCGAACGCAGCGACGTCGAGCGCATCGCCCGGATTGCGATCGAGCGCTTCGGGCGCATCGATACCTGGGTCAACAACGCCGGCGGCACCATCTACGGGCGCCTCGACGAGGTGAGCGAGGAAGACAGCCGGCGCCTGTTCGACATCAATTTCTGGGGCATGGTGCATGGCTCGCTGGTGGCCTTGCCTTACCTGAAACGCCAGGGCGGGGCCCTGATCAATCTCGGCAGCGAAGCGTCCGAAGTGGCGATTCCCATGCAGGGCATGTACTCGGCCAGCAAGCACGCGGTGAAGGGCTTTACCGATGCGCTGCGCATCGAGATCGAGCAGGTCGACCAGGCCCCGGTCTCGATCACCCTGATCGAACCAACCGCGGTCGACACGCCGCTGCCGCAGCATGCGCGCAATTACATGGACCGGGAGCCCCGGCTGCCTTCGCCCCAGGTCGACCCGCACCAGGTCGCCGGCGCCATCCTGCATGCGGCCGTGGTCCCGATGCGCACCGTGCGGGTCGGATTGGCGGCCGGGCTCGACATCATGCTGGTACGGCTCGCGCCCGGCGTGGCGGACAGCCTGTCGGTGCTGCAGGTGCCGCGCCAGCAGCGCGACTGCCCGCCGCGCGAACCGGGTGGATCCCTGTACGCCTCGCGCGCGAATGGCCGTATTTATGGACTGGGCGGGAACTAGCCGTATTGGTATTGACAGTTTCGTCCAAACAACGTTTCGATTGACTGCTCTACAGGCCCCATCTATATTCTGTGGCCCATCAGTTAGTTTCTAGGAAGAAACATGCAATGCAGCAAGCCGCGCTGGGAACGCCGCAAGGATGCCCGTCCACAGGAGCTCCTTGGCGCCGCAATCGACCTGTTCGTGGAACGGGGCTTCGCAGCCACGCGCCTGGAGGACGTCGCGCGCCAGGCCGGCGTGTCCAAGGGCACCCTCTACCTGTATTACACGAACAAGGAAGAGCTGTTCAAGGCCGTCGTGCGCGAAAGCATCGTGCCCGTGATCGGCGAAGCCGAGGTCTCGATCACCGCCTTCGAAGGCCATAGCGGCGACCTGCTGCGCATGGTGATGCTGAACTGGTGGCAGCGCGTGGGCCAGAGCAAGGTGTCCGGCATCAGCAAGCTGATCATGGCCGAAGCGGGCAATTTCCCCGAGCTGGCCAAGTTCTACCAGGAAGAAGTCATCACCCGCGGCACCCGCATGATCTCCTCCATGCTCGAGCGCGGCGTGGCGCGCGGCGAGTTCCGCAGCATCGACGTGACCCAGATGACGCAGGTCCTGATCGCGCCCATGATGATGCTGATCACCTGGAAGCACTCGGCGGTGGCGCCCTGCGACTGCGCCGAGCTGCAGCCCCAGGCCTTCCTCGACGCCTTCCTCGACATGGCCCTGCACGGCCTGCTGCCGCCGGCCGGCCAGCAGCCTGCCTGAGTTGCCGTTTGCATCATTGCGCCGTTTTTCAGGCGTTCAACCCCTCCAAACTGCAGACTGTCGCAATTTACCCTGGTCCCGGGGAGCCCATCGCTAAGATGTGCGTCCTGAGGCCGTTCAACGATAAAATATC
This sequence comes from Massilia sp. BKSP1R2A-1, assembly GCF_050586525.1. NCBI lineage: Bacteria > Pseudomonadati > Pseudomonadota > Betaproteobacteria > Burkholderiales > Oxalobacteraceae > Massilia > Massilia sp. BKSP1R2A-1. The sequence goes on from NZ_JBOBRE010000017.1 coordinate 12,109, forward strand.
GGATTATTTATTTTTCCACCGAGAACTCAGATGAATATCGAACAAGCCCGCTTCAACATGATCGAACAGCAGATCCGCCCGTGGAACGTCCTCGACCAGGACGTGCTGGACATGCTGCACGTCGTCAAGCGCGAACAGTTCGTGCCGGCGGCCTACCAGAACCTGGCGTTCGCGGACGTCGAGATCCCGCTGCCGGGCGGTGAAGCGATGTTCAACCCGAAGGTCGAAGCACGCATCATGCAGGAACTGGCGGTCAAGAAGCACGAGAACGTCCTCGAAATCGGCACCGGTTCGGGCTATATGGCGGCACTGCTGGCGCACAAGGCGCGCCACGTGACTACCGTGGAGATCCAGCCGGAAGCGGCCAAGCTGGCGCGCGAGAACCTGGCCAAGGCCGGCGTCGACAACGTGACCGTCGAAGAAGGCAATGGCGCGGCGGGTTGGGAAAAGGGTGCGCCGTACGACGTGATCGTCGTGTCGGGCGCGCTGCCGGTGCTGCCGGAAGCCCTGGTGAAGCAGGTGAAGGTGGGCGGCCGCCTGGCGGTGATCCTGGGCGAAGCCCCGGCGATGAGCTTCAACATCGTCACCCGTACTTCGGAAACGGCGGTCGACACCGTGAAGATTTTCGAAACCATCGCCAAGCCGCTGACGGGTGCGCAAGCGCCGTCGCGCTTCCAGTTCTGAGGCCGCGATGCAGCACGTGACCGCCCCCGAGTTGGCCGCCAGGCTGGCCGACCCGGCGCAGGAACAGCCTTTGTTGCTGGACGTGCGCGAAAACTGGGAATTCGAGACCTGCCATATCGCAGGCTCGACCCAGATACCGATGCACCTGATCCCGCTGCGCGCCGGCGAACTGCCGGACGAGCGCGAGATCGTGTGCATCTGCCACCACGGAGCCCGCAGCATGCAGGTCGCGAGCTTCCTGGAACGTAACGGATTTGAAAACGTAACGAACCTGACGGGCGGAATACACGCCTGGGCCGTACAGGTCGATCCTTCGATGCCGAAGTATTGACCTGATTCCAAACTTTTGATGACTCCTGTGGAGAACGCAATGCAGAAACCCCTACTTGCCGTGCTGCTTGCCAGCGCATTTTGCTCGCTGAATGCAAGCGCGGCCGACCTGATCCAGGTGTACCAGCAGGCACTGGCCAACGACGCGACCTTCGCAAGCGCGCGTGCGTCGGCAGCCGCCGGCCGCGAGCGGATCAACCAGGGGCGTGCAGGGCTTCTCCCGACGGTGGGCATCACCGGCAGCATGATCAAGAACGACCGCGAGGACTCTCCGTGGAACGAAGGCGCGGTAGTCGGCAGGGACCCGGTTACCGGCGTCGAAACCCGCGTGCTCGGCGGCGGCTCGAACCTGCGTACCTCGCAGTGGTCGCTCGCGCTGACCCAGCCGCTGTTCCGCTGGGCCAACTGGGAAACCTACCAGCAGAGCAAGCTGCAGCAGGCCGTCGCCGAAGCGCAGTTCGCCCAGGCCCAGCAAGACCTGATCACCCGCGTCGCCCAGGCCTACTTCGACGTGCTGGCGGCCCAGGACAAGCTGGAATCGACCCGTGCCCAGAAGACCGCGGTGACCGAGCAGCTGGCATCGGCCAAGCGCAACTTCGAAGTCGGCACCCAGACCATCACCGACACCCATGAAGCGCAGGCGGCCTATGACCTCGTGATCGCCCAGGAATTCGCGGCCGTGAACGACCTCGACAACAAGCGCAATGCTCTGCAGGCCATTATCGGCACGGAGCCGGCCACCCTGGCGCCGCTCAAGAGCGGCATCACCCTGAACGCGCCGTCGCCTGCGAACGTCGACCCGTGGGTGTCCTCGGCCGAGAACCAGAACTACGGCGTGACCGTGTCGCAGTTGCAGGTGGAGCTGGCCAAGCGCGAAATCTCCAGGACCCGCGCCGGCCACTATCCAACCCTCGACCTGGTGGCAGGCCGTACCCGCACCCAGGTACATGGCCAGGCCGCCGCCTCGGGTATCGGCACCAACAACAGCATCGGCGTGCAGTACAGCGTGCCGATCTTCAGCGGCTTTTCCGTCACCAGCCGCGTGCGTGAAACCATCGCCCTGGAAGACAAGGCGCGCAACGACCTCGAAGCCAACCGCCGTCAGGCCGCCCTGCTGGCGCGCCAGTCCTACCTTGGCGTGAACAGCGGCATGGCCCAGGTCAAGGCGCTGGAAGCGGCGGAAGTGTCGAGCCAGTCGGCGCTGGAATCGAACAAGCTGGGTTACCAGGTGGGCGTGCGCATCAACATCGACGTGCTGAACGCGCAGCGCCAGCTGTACCAGACCCGCACCGACCTGTCGCGTGCACGTTACGACACCATCCTGAACGGCCTGCGCCTGAAGGCGGCCGCCGGTTCGCTGCGCGAGTCCGACCTGGCTGCGGTGAACAACCTGCTCGAAAAATAAGCGTCCGCGGCAGGGCGACCTGCCTGTCAATTGTTAAAAAGCCCGCACCTTCCCGGTCCGGGCTTTTTCTTTATGGAATGCGCTAAGCGCTTGATTTCACCCTGAAATAGTTGACGCACGACAAGTCGTGCGTAGGCGGATTTTTTTGCAAAACTGATAAACTGGCAAGGTTAATGCTTAATTAAACGGCAGGCTGCAAGGGCCTGCTGGCACTGGTGCTCCAGAATCAGATTTCTATTCCCTAAGGATAAATAACATGCAAAAGAATATCGCGATCGTCGGCGCCGGTTTCTCCGGGGCCGTCATTGCTCGCCAGCTCGCGGAAGCCGGCTACAACGTCGAGATCTTCGAATCGCGCCCCCACATCGCGGGCAACTGCCATTCCGAACGCGATGCCGAGACCGGCGTCATGGTGCACATCTACGGTCCGCACATTTTCCACACCGATATCGAGCGCGTCTGGGAATACGTGAACCGCTACAGCCGTTTCATGCCTTACGTGAACCGGGTCAAGGCGATCACCAACAACAGCGTCTACACGCTGCCGATCAACCTGCTGACCATCAACCAGTTCTTCGGCAAGACCTTCCGCCCGGCCGAAGCCCAGGAATTCCTGGCCTCGCTCGGCGACAAGTCGATCGAGAACCCGGTCACCTTCGAAGACCAGGCGCTGCGCTTCGTCGGCCGCGAGCTGTACGAAGCCTTCTTCAAGACCTATACCGTCAAGCAGTGGGGCATGCAGCCGACCGAGCTGCCGGCCAGCATCCTCAAGCGCCTGCCGGTGCGCTTCAACTACGACGACAACTACTTCGCCCACAAATACCAGGGCATGCCGGAAGACGGCTACACCGCGCTGGTCGAGAAGATCCTCGACGTGCCGGGCGTGACCGTGCACCTGAACACCACCTTCGATCCGGCCAACAAGGGCGACTACGCCCACGTGTTCTACAGCGGCCCGATCGACGCCTGGTTCAAGCACACCGAAGGCCGCCTGCCTTACCGCACGCTGGACTTCGAGGTCTTCCGCGACACCGGCGACTACCAGGGCAATGCCGTCATCAACTACTGCGACGACAGCCAGCCCTATACCCGCATCACCGAGCACAAGCACTTCTCGCCGTGGGAAAAGCACGAGAAGACGCTGATGTACAAGGAATACAGCCGCCAGTGCGAAGAGAAGGACATTCCCTACTACCCGATCCGCCAGGCGCGCGACAAGCAGCAGCTCGAACGCTACGTCAACGTGGCGCGCGAGGAGCCGAACGTGACCTTCGTGGGCCGCCTGGGCACCTACCGCTACCTGGACATGGACGTGACCATCAACGAAGCGCTGTCGACGGCAGACAAGTTCCTGGAGTGCGCGCAGAACAACGAGCGCATGCCGGCCTTCGTGATCGACCCACTCGCTTGATGTTCGTAGGGTGGACGGCTTCGCCGTCCGCGCGTTCACATCACGTGGCTCGGCCCGCTCCCTTGCTCGCATACGTGCGCTGAACGCGTGGGCGGGGGACCGCCCACCCTACGGTTATTGGCGCTTACGCCACGCGATCATCTCCGCGATCGTCAGGATCGGGAAGCCGTGCAAGGCGGCGAATTCCTCGATCTGCTCGCCGCGCATCATCGTTCCATCCGGATTCATCAACTCGCACAGCGCCGACGCAGGCTGCAGGCCCGCCATGATGGCGAGCTCGGCCGAGCCTTCGGTATGGCCAGCACGCCGCCCGGCGTGGCGCGCAGCGGGAACACGTGGCCCGGATGCACGGGGCCGCCCAGGCCCTGCAGGGTGGAACTTAACTGCTCAGTCCGGCGCCGGCCGCATTGTCCTTGCGCTCGATGAGCTCGACCTTGTAGCCGTCCGGATCGGTAATGAAGGCGATCACGGTGGTGCCGCCCTTGACCGGGCCCGGCTCGCGGGTGATGTTGCCGCCGGCCGCGCGCACGGTGTCGCAGGTGGCGTAGATGTCTTCGGCCGAGATGGCGATGTGGCCGTAGGCGGTGCCCATGTCGTAGCTGTCGACCCCGTAGTTGTAGGTCAGCTCGAGCTCGGCGTGGTCGGGGTTGCTGCCGTAGCCGAGGAAGGCCAGCTTGTACTTGTACTCGGGGTTGTCGCTGGTGCGCAGCAGTTTCATGCCGAGCACATTGGTGTAGAAGTCGATGGAGCGTTGCAGGTCGCCGACGCGGAGCATGGTGTGCAGGATGCGCATGGGGGTGTCTTTCTGAGGATGAATCGGAAAGGGGGCATTTTATGCGCTGGGCGCGGTTCTTGCAGAGCGGCAGCCGGATGCCGCGCGAACGGGCATCCGGGAGTTGAACGCGCGGTCGGCGGAGCCGACCACCCGACAAAAGCTATCAGTTTTCGAGTTTCGAGCTCAGCGTGATCTCGGCGTTCAGGAGCTTCGACACCGGGCAGTTTTCCTTGGCGGTGGTCGCCGCCTTGTCGAAGGCTTCCTGGCTGGCGCCGGGGATCTTCGCGACCAGGTCGAGGTGCACGGCGGTGATCGAGAAGCCGCCTTCGACCTTTTCCATCGAGACGGTTGCCGTGGTGCGCAGTTCCTGGGCCGTGAGGCCGGCCTGGCCGAGCTGGCCGGACAGGGCCATCGTGAAGCAGCCCGCGTGGGCGGCGCCGATCAGTTCTTCGGGGTTGGTGCCGGGACCGTCCTCGAAGCGGGTGTTGAAGCCGTATTGCGAATCCTTGAGCACGCCGCTGCCGGTGGATACCGCGCCCTTGCCGTCCTTCAGGCCGCCGCTCCAGACGGCGCTGCCATTGCGTTTGATCGTCATTGCTGTTTCCTTTATCGGTTCTTGCCCGGTTCCGAGTCGACGGAATCGTGGCGGTTCATCGAGCGGTGGCGGTCGGGCTGCGGCTTGGCCTGGCCGGTGGCGCCGGGCGCCGGGTCGACGGCGCGGTCCAGGCCTTCGTCGTTGGTGCCGTAGCAGTCGGTGTTCTGCAGGCCCTGGGCGATGTCTTCCGCGGCCTGCTTCATGACGCCGCGCGGCTGCTGGTCCTGGGCGTCCGGGCTCTCGTCGCGCTCGTGCGGCTGGCGCTTGACGTCGTCGCCCTGTTGGATCGGTGCCTTCGTGTTGACGAAGCGGTCTTTGGTTTCGGTCACCATGTTGCTCTCCTTGCATGTGCTTTGACTGAATCCTAAGCTTTCGCCGCCAAAGGAGTCGCGCAATTGGACCGGGCCGTGGGATTAAGAGATGCTTTTTTGCAATTGAACCGTTAACATGGCGTTTGGATTAGCCGCCTGGACCGCACCGTGACCACCGACGCCCTCATCGAACACCAGCACGCCGCCACTTGCAAGAACTGCGGCGCCACGACCGCCGGCAATTTCTGCCACCAGTGCGGCCAGGCCACCCACCTGCACGTGCCGAGCGCGCGCGAATTCCTGCATGAATTCATGGCGCACTACGTCGCCATCGAGGGCAAGCTGTGGAATTCTCTCAAACTGCTGCTGTTCAAGCCGGGCCTGCTGAGCCGCGAATACATCGAAGGCCGGCGCGTGCGCTACGTCGAGCCGCTGCGCCTCTACCTGAGTTTCAGCATCATCTTCTTCGCCATGATGAAACTGAGCGGCGTCGACATCATCAATGTCGGTGGACGGACCGACGCACCGGCCGCGATCAGCGCCCCGGCCGGTACGCAGCCGCCGCAAACGGGAGAATCCGCGGAGTTCCTGAAAGTGAGGGCGGACACCGTTGCCTGGCTCGGAAAGCGCAACCCGGCGGTGGCCGAGCGGGCGGCGCGCTTTCTCGACCTGCCGGAAGCGCAGCGCAAGGAAACGGCAAAGCGGGTTTTCTACAGCTATACCCCATATGCGATCTTCCTGATGATGCCGGTCTTCGCCCTCTACCTGAAGCTGCTCTACCTGGGTAAGGGAAGGCGCTACGGCGAGCACTTCCTGTTCGCCCTGCACAGCAATGCCTTCGCCTTCCTGATGCTGAGCCTGTTCATCGCGGCGGACGGCTGGAACTTCGTGCGCTTCGTCCTGCTGACCTGGCTGCTGTTCTACCTGCCGACCGCGATGCGGCGGGTCTATGGCGGCGGGCGAGCCATGACGGCGCTGCGCTGGATCGTGCTGATGTTCCTGCACCTGGTAACGCTGGTGTCCTTCGTCGTCACCGCGGTATTGAGCGGTTTGCTGCTCTGAACGGCAAATCTTGCCCGCGGCGCGGCGCTCCCTTATACTGTTTATTTGTACAGTCATTTTGCGAGCGCCCGCCGGGGGCGATATAGCAGGCGCAGGGATAATCGGTTAATCTCGCTGCTCCTGACCAACCATCCGATACCATGCCTGTGACGCCTGACCCGCAACAAATCATCGCGCTCGTGGTGCGGCAGAACACCCCCGGCATCGACGAGCCCGTGAAGCGGCTGGTCGACTACCTGGGCGAATCGGGCTACCGCGTGGTGTTCGAGGCCGACACCGCCGCCCACCTGGGGCTGCCGGGCAGCGAAGCCATGAGCGTGGCCGAGATCGGCGAGCGCGCCGACTACGCGGTGGTCATGGGCGGCGACGGCACCATGCTGGGCATCGCGCGCCAGCTCGCCAGGTACGACATCCCGCTGATCGGCATCAACTCCGGGCGCCTGGGCTTCATCACCGACATTCCCATCGACCGCATGGTCCCGGCCCTGGACGAGATCCTCAAGGATGGCCAGGCCAGAGCCGAGGAACGCACCCTGCTGGAAGCCCGCGTGGTGCGCGACGGCGCCGAGATCTATTGCAGCGTCGCCTTCAATGATGTGGTGGTGGCGCGCGGCACCGGCGCCGGCATGGTCGAGCTGAGCGTCACGGTGGACGGCGAATTCATGTACAACCAGCGTTCGGACGGCCTGATCGTCTCGACGCCGACCGGCTCCACGGCCTATGCGCTGTCGGCCGGCGGCCCGCTGCTGCATCCGCGCCTGCAGGGCGTGACCCTGGTGCCGATCGCGCCGCACGCGCTGTCGAACCGTCCGATCGTGGTGCCGGAATCGAGCGAGATCGTGGTCGAGCTGGTCGCGGGGCGCGACATCAGCGTCAACTTCGACATGCAGACCTTCACGAGCCTGCAGTTGGGCGACCGCATCGTCATCTCGCGCTCGCCGCACACGATCACCTTCCTGCATCCGCGCGGCTGGAGCTATTACCATACGCTGCGTGAAAAGCTGCACTGGAACGAATACCCGACCAACGAAGGCAAGCTCACCTGAACCGAGCGCCCACAGGAGACCCGATTTTTCATGCTGCGCACACTTACCATCCGTGACTTCGTCATCGTCGACACGATCGAACTCGAGTTCTCGAACGGCTTCACGGTGTTCACCGGCGAGACCGGCGCCGGCAAGTCGATCCTGATCGACGCGCTGCAACTGGCGCTCGGCGGGCGCGGCGACGCGAGCATGGTGCGCGAAGGCGCGGCCAAGGCCGACATCACCGCCGAGTTCACGCTCGGGACCACGGCGCGCGCCTGGCTCGCGGCCAACGAAATCGGTACGGAAGAGGGCACCGCCCTGGTGCGCCGCGTGATCGACAACGCCGGCCGCTCGAAGGCCTGGATCAACGGCGTCAGCGCCACCGCCACCCAGCTGCGCGACCTGGGCGAGATGCTGGTCGACATCCACGGCCAGCATGCGCACCAGTCGCTGCTCAAGCTCGAATCCCAGCGCGAGCTGCTCGACAACCAGATCGCGGTGCGCGACCCCGAGGCCACCACCGACGTGCTGGAGACCCAGGCCACCTACAAGGCCTGGCGCGCCCTGGTGCGCCAGCGCGAGGAATTCGAGACCGACGCGCGCAATGTGCTGCTCGAGCGCGAGCGCCTCGAATGGCAGGTCGGCGAACTGGACAAGCTCGCGCCGAAGGCCGGCGAGTGGGCCGAGATCAGCAACGAGCACAGCCGCCTGTCGCATGCGGCCAGCCTGCTCGACGGCGCGCAGGAAGCGCTGCAGGCGATCTCGGAATCCGACAGCCCGATCCTGTCGCAACTGTCTTCACTCAACTCCAAGCTCGGCAAGCTGGTGGACGTCGATGCCCAGCTGCAGGCCGTGCTCGACTGCATGGAGCCGGCCCGCATCCAGCTGCAGGAAGCGGTCTACGCGCTGAACAACTACATCGACAAGGTCGAGCTCGACCCGGACCGCCTGCGCGAAGTCGACGCCCGCATGGAGGCGCTGCACAGCGCCGCCCGCAAGTTCCGCACCACGCCGGAAGAGCTGCACGAGGAACACGCGTCCCTGAAGGCCAGGTTGCAGCAGCTGGCCGACGCCAGCGACCTCGATGGCCTGCGCAAGCAGGAAGAGAAGGCCAAGGCCGCCTACATGGCGGCGGCGCGCCGCATGTCGAAGCGTCGCGCCGCGGCAGCCGTCGAGCTGGGCCGCCAGGTCACGGCCGCGATGCAGGAGCTGAGCATGAGCGGCGGCAGCTTCGCCGTCGCGCTGAACGAAGCCGAACCGGGCGCGCATGGCCTGGAGCAGGTCGAATTCCTGGTGGCCGGCCACACTGGCGTGGCGCCGCGTCCGCTGGCCAAGGTCGCCTCGGGCGGCGAACTGGCGCGCATCTCCCTGGCGATCGCCGTGATCACCGCCCACGCCACCACCACGCCGACCCTGATCTTCGACGAGGTCGATACCGGCATCGGCGGCGGCGTGGCCGAGGTGGTGGGGCGCCTTCTGAAACGCCTGGGCCAGCAGCGCCAGGTGCTGTGCGTGACCCACCTGCCGCAGGTGGCCAGCCAGGCCAACCAGCACTTCCAGGTGGCCAAGGGCGCCACGAGCGAAGGCCGCACCGTCTCGCGCATCGACGTGCTCGACAGCCGCGCGCGGGTGGAAGAGGTGGCGCGCATGCTGGGCGGGATCGAGATCACCGAGACCACGCGCAAGCATGCGCGGGAGCTGTTGGCTTCGTAAATCTTTTTTGGTCTTCGTAGGGTGGTCGGCTCCGCCGACCGCGCGTTCAACTCCCCGTAGAGCAGACGCAGCGTCTATTCATGCGCTGGCTGAACGCGTGGGCGAGGGACTCGCCCACCCTAGCGTCATCCTCCTTTCACCGTTCTGTGGCAAAGTAGCCAACGTTCCGCATCCGCGGTTCCATCCACGACAACACAGGAGGAAGTCCAAATGAGCATCGACAAAGTGCTGTACCGCGCCCAGGCCACTTCGCAAGGCGGCCGTGAAGGCAGCTCGAAAAGTTCCGATGGCGTCCTGAACCTGCAACTGAGCACCCCGAAGGAACTCGGCGGCGGCGGCGGTCCCGGCACCAATCCCGAGCAGCTGTTCGCAGCCGGTTATTCGGCCTGCTTCCTGGGCGCGCTGAAATTCGTCGCCGGCCAGGCCAAGGTGGCGCTGCCGCAGGATCTCACCGTGACCGGCGACGTCGGCATCGGCCAGATCCCGACCGGCTTCGGCATCGAGGTCGACCTCACCGTCAACGGCCCGGGCATGGACCAGCAGCAGCTGCAGCAACTGGTCGACAAGGCCCACATCGTCTGCCCGTATTCGAATGCCACGCGCAACAACATTGACGTCCGCCTGCGCGTCACGACTTGACCCGCTGTTGTAAGCCTTCCACATGCGCGGTGGGAGGGGAGGCCAATTTATAATAGCGGCTTCCTCTCCACCTTCCTTGCTCATGCCATTCAGAAAAGAACCGCCTTTCACCCACGGTACCGTGCCTGGAAACGCCATCGTGCTGGTCAATCTGGGCACTCCGGACGAGCCCAGCCGCAAGGCCGTGCGCCGTTACCTGAAGCAGTTCCTTTCCGATCCGCGCGTGGTGGAAATTCCCTCGAAGGTGTGGTGGTTCATCCTGAACTTCTTCATCCTGCCCTTCCGCTCGGGCAAGTCGGCGGCCAAGTACCGCACCATCTGGACCCGCGAAGGCTCGCCGCTCAAGGTCCACACGGCGAAGCAGGCTGCGCTATTGGGCAAGCAGCTGGCGGAACGCGAACATGAGAACGTGAAGGTGGTGATGGCGATGCGCTACGGCTCGCCTTCGCTGCCCGAGGTGCTGGACCAGCTCAAGGCCGAGCACGTCGAGCGCATCGTGGTGCTGCCGGCCTATCCCCAGTATTCCGGCACCACCACGGCCTCGGTCTGGGACGCCGTCTACGCCTACTTCGGCAAGAGCCGCAACGTGCCCGAGCTGCGCCTGGTGAAGCACTACCACGACCACGAGGGCTATATCGAGGCGCTGCGCGAGCGCGTCGAATCGTATTGGGAAACCCACGGCCGCGGCCAGAAGCTGGTGATGAGCTTCCACGGCATCCCGAAGCGCACCCTGCTGCTGGGCGACCCCTATTTCTGCGAATGCCACAAGACCGCGCGCCTGCTGGCCGTGGCCCTGGGCATGGGCGCGGACGAGTACATCGTCACCTTCCAGTCGCGCTTCGGCAAGGCCGAATGGCTGCAGCCCTACACGGCCCCCACGGTGCAGGAACTGGCGCGCCAGGGCCTCGAGCGCATCGACGTGATCTGTCCCGGTTTCACCAGCGACTGCCTGGAAACCCTGGAAGAGATCAATATGGAAGTGCGGCACGACTTCGAGTCCGCCGGTGGCAAGGAATTCCACTACATCCCCTGCCTGAACGACTCGCCGGCCTGGATCTCGGGCCTGGCCGAGATCGCCGAACAGCACCTGATCGGCTGGCCCACCATCCTCACCCCGGCCCAGCGCGCGGCCCAGAAGCGCGACGCACAGGTGGGCGCACAGTACGCGGCCCAGTTGGGCGCGCCGGCCAGTGTTGCCGACCTGTTAAAATAAACGGTTACGCGACGACCGAGTCACGCTGTTGCGTAGGGTGGGCGGTCCTCCGCCCACGCGTTCAGCCAGCGTATGAAAGGATGAAGCGTCTGCTCATCCGGAATGTGGACGCGTGGGCGGGGACCGCCCACCCTACGAATGCCAGGGCGACGCACTGATCCCGACGTAGCACAGCCACGCGAGCACCGCGAAGGTGTATAGCACGACAGCGCCACTGATCAGTTGAAGTCTCATGATGGTTCCCCGATGCTTGTTGCAAGCTTCACAGGAAGGTTAAGACTTTTCTTGGGGAAATGATTGCGGTAAACCGTAAATCTTGTAACAAATGATTTCCACTTTTTCAGCTTGTATCTCTGCAATACCCCTTGAAAATGTAGGAGATCGCCCCATCTGGTGCGCTGTACATCAGGCAGGATCCTTGTCAATTTAGTCAAGTCCTTGATTCTAGGAGTTTTTTTCGATGCAAGACCAAGATAAGCAAGAGGTGTCCCAGCAGCAGGCCCAGGCCGATGCCGCCACCTCTGCCGCGAACGAAGCCGCACAGGCAGGCGCCGGCCAGGCGGGCGTGCCGCCGGCCGCCGAGCCGGCACAGTCGGACCTGGAAGCCCAGCTGAGCGCCACCGAAGCCAAGCTGGCCGAAACCCACGATGCTTTCATGCGCGCCAAGGCCGACGCGGAAAACATCCGCCGTCGCGCCCAGGAAGACGTGAGCAAGGCGCATAAATTCGCCATCGAAAGCTTTGCCGAGGCCATGGTGCCGGTGCGCGACAGCCTGGAAATGGCGCTCAAGGTCGAGACCCAGACCGTGGAAGCGATCAAGGAAGGCGTCGAAATGACGCTCAAGCAGCTCACCGCCGCCTTCGAGAAGAACCGCCTCGTGGAGGTGATGCCGCAACCGGGCGAGAAACTCGACCCGAACAAGCACCAGGCCGTGGCCGTGGTGCCGTCCGAGCAGGAGGCCAATACCGTGGTCGCCGTGCTGCAGAAGGGCTACATGATCGCCGACCGCCTGCTACGTCCGGCCATCGTGACGGCAGCTGCGCCGAAGTAAGTGCTAACGGCGCGCTGACGGGACGGATCTTGCGGCGGCTGAGTATCGCCGCCGCTCCCCCTTGAAAGCACGCAGTTTTTCCCAATATTCGAATCCATCCGAAACTACAGTATTTAAAAGGAAAACAAATCATGGGCAAGATCATCGGTATCGACCTGGGGACCACCAACTCCTGCGTCGCCATCATGGAAAACGGCCAGCCGAAAGTCATCGAGAACGCTGAAGGCGCGCGCACCACGCCGTCGATCATCGCGTACCAGGAAGACGGCGAGATCCTGGTCGGCGCGCCGGCCAAGCGCCAGGCGGTCACCAACCCGAAAAACACCCTGTTCGCCGTCAAGCGCCTGATCGGCCGCAAGTACGACGAGAAGGAAGTCCAGAAAGACATCGCCCTGATGCCTTACCAGATCGTCAAGGCCGACAACGGCGACGCCTGGGTCGGCGTGCGCGACAAGAAGCTGGCTGCCCAGCAGATTTCGGCTGAAGTCCTGCGCAAGATGAAGAAGACCGCCGAAGACTACCTCGGCGAAGAAGTGACCGAAGCCGTCATCACCGTGCCGGCCTACTTCAACGACTCGCAGCGCCAGGCGACCAAGGACGCCGGCCGCATCGCGGGCCTGGACGTCAAGCGCATCATCAACGAGCCGACCGCGGCCGCGCTGGCATTCGGCCTGGACAAGACCGACAAGGGCGACCGCAAGATCGCCGTGTATGACCTCGGCGGCGGCACCTTCGACGTCTCGATCATCGAAATCGCGGACGTGGACGGCGAGAAGCAGTTCGAAGTGCTGTCGACCAACGGCGACACCTTCCTGGGCGGCGAAGACTTCGACCAGCGCGTGATCGACTACATCATCGACGAGTTCAAGAAGATCAACGGCCTCGACCTGTCGAAGGACCCGATCGCCCTGCAGCGCATCAAGGCTTCGGCCGAGCGCGCGAAGATCGAGCTGTCGTCCTCGCAGCAGACCGAGATCAACGAGCCCTACATCGCGATGGCGAACGGCGCGCCGGTCCACCTGAACCTGAAGATGACCCGCGCCAAGCTGGAAGCCCTGGTCGAGGAACTGATCGTCAAGACCATCGAGCCATGCCGCATCGCGATCAAGGACGCCGGCGTGAAGGTCTCGGACATCGACGACATCATCCTGGTCGGCGGCATGACCCGCATGCCGAAGGTGCAGGAAAAAGTGAAGGAGTTCTTCGGCAAGGATGCACGCAAGGACGTGAACCCGGACGAAGCCGTCGCCGTCGGCGCAGCCATCCAGGGCTCGGTCCTGTCGGGCGAGCGCAAGGACCTGCTGCTGCTGGACGTGACCCCGCTGTCGCTGGGTATCGAAACCCTGGGCGGCGTGATGACCAAGATGATCCACAAGAACACCACGATCCCGACCAAGTTCTCGCAGGTGTTCTCGACCGCCGACGACAACCAGCCGGCCGTGACCATCAAGGTCTACCAGGGCGAGCGTGAAATCGCAGCGGGCAACAAGAGCCTGGGCGAATTCAACCTCGAAGGCATCCCGCCGGCGCCGCGCGGCACCCCGCAGGTCGAAGTGACCTTCGACATCGACGCCAACGGCATCCTGCACGTGGGCGCGAAGGACAAGGCCACCGGCAAGGAAAACAAGATCACCATCAAGGCCAACTCGGGCCTGTCGGAAGAAGAAATCCAGAAGATGGTGAAGGACGCCGAGCTGAACGCGGAAGAGGACAAGAAGGTCAAGGAACTGGCCGAAGCCCGCAACCAGGGCGATGCGCTGGTGCACTCGACCAAGAAGTCCCTGACCGAATACGGCGACAAGCTGGAAGCCGGCGAGAAGGAAGCCATCGAAGCGGCGATCACCGACCTGGAAGGCGCGATCAAGAGCGGCGACAAGGCCGACATCGACGCCAAGACCTCGGCGCTGTCGAGCGCGGCGCAGAAGCTGGGCGAGAAGATGTATGCCGACATGCAGGCCCAGCAGGCAGGCGCGGCCGGCGGCCAGCAGCCGGGCGCCGAAGCGTCGGGCCAGCAGCCGCAGCAGGACGACGTGGTCGACGCCGACTTCAAGGAAGTGAAAGACGCGAAGTAACCTCCGGCGTGGCGGGGCGGGGCGCGAGCTCTGCTCCGCAACACGGAACCACCGAGCCGCTGCGACCGAATGGTTCCCGGCTCGGTTTTTTTGCATACCGTATTACCGTTTTTAGACAGGCAAGGTGCCGCCAATGGCAAAGCGTGATTTTTACGAGATCCTCGGGGTCGCCAAGAACGCGTCGGAAGACGACATCAAGAAGGCCTATCGCAAGCTTGCGATGAAGTACCACCCCGACCGCAATCCCGACAACAAGGAAGCGGAGGAGAAGTTCAAGGAGGTCAAGGAAGCCTACGAGATGCTGACCAATCCGGAGAAACGCGAGGCCTATGACCGCTACGGTCATGCCGGCGTGGACCCGAACATGGGCGGCGGCGGAGGCGGTTTCGGCGCCGGCGGTTTCGGCGACGCCTTCGGCGACATCTTCGGCGACATCTTCGGCGGCGGCCGCGGCCGCGGCGGCGGCGGACCCCAGGTCTACCGCGGCGCCGACCTGCGCTACAACCTCGAGATCACCCTGGAACAGGCGGCCCACGGCTACGAGACCACCATCCGCGTGCCGAGCTGGGACAAGTGCGACACCTGCCACGGCAGCGGCGCCAAGCCCGGCACCCAGCCGGTCACCTGCACCACCTGCGCTGGCCACGGCCAGGTGCGCATGCAGCAGGGCTTCTTCAGCATCCAGCAGACCTGCCCGAAGTGCCACGGCAGCGGCAAGATCATCCCGGAACCGTGCGCGGCCTGCGGCGGCGCCGGACGCATCAAGCGCAACAAGACGCTGGAAGTGAAGATCCCGGCCGGCATCGACAACGGCATGCGCATCCGCTCGACCGGCAACGGCGAGCCGGGCACGAATGGCGGGCCGTCGGGCGACCTCTACGTCGAGATCCACATCAAGCCGCACGCCGTCTTCCAGCGCGAAGGCGACGACTTGCACTGCGAGATGCCGATCTCCTTCGCGAAAGCCGCACTCGGCGGCGAGATCGAAGTGCCCACGCTGACCGGCAAGGTCTCGTTCACGGTGCCCGAAGGCACCCAGACCGGCAAGACCTTCCGCCTCAAGGGCAAGGGCATCAAGGGCGTGCGCTCGGGCTACACCGGCGACCTGTTCTGCCACGTGATCGTCGAGACCCCGGTCAAGCTGACCGACAAGCAGAAGGACCTGCTGCGCGAGTTCGACCGTTCTACCAATGAAGGCGGCGGCAAGCACAGCCCGCAGAGCAAGGGCTGGATGGACAAGGTCAAGGACTTCTTCGAATAAGAAGCCGCTCGAGAAACCGCTGACGGCCAACGCCCTCGGCGGTTTTTTTTCGTCCGGCTGGTATACTCTTGCCTATTCAGTACGCATCACACAGGGAGAAAAATTGGACAACAAGACAACGGGCGTGACCGCCGAAGACCTCTTCGCACGCAACCGCAAATGGGCCGCCTCGATGGTGGCCGAGGACCCGAACTTCTTCAAGGCGCTGTCGGAACAGCAGGCGCCGGAATACCTGTGGATCGGCTGCTCGGACAGCCGCGTGCCGGCCAACGAGCTGCTGGGCATGGCGCCGGGCGAGCTGTTCGTGCACCGGAACATCGCCAACGTGATCGCGCACTCCGACCTGAACGCGCTCTCCGTGCTGCAGTTCGCGATCGACGTCCTGAAGGTCAAGCACATCATCCTGTGCGGCCACTACGGCTGCTCGGGCGTGGGCGCGGCGCTGACCGGCGCGCGCGTGGGCCTGGCCGACAACTGGCTCGGGCACGTGCGCGACGTGCGCGACAAGCACGGCAAATACCTCGGCAACGTCGCCGGCCGCGCCGCCGTCAACCGCCTGGTCGAACTGAACGTGGCCGAGCAGGTCATCAACGTGGCCCAGACCACCATCGTGCGCGACGCCTGGGAACGCGGCCAGCCGCTGACCATCCACAGCTGGGTCTACGGCGTGCACGATGGCCTGCTGCGCGACCTCGGCATCACGGTCAGCTCGTTCGAAGAGATCGGGCCCAAGCTGGACCGCGTCCTGAGCGGCTACCTCGACGGGGACCAGGTGCGTGAAGAGCGACGCGGACAGTGATCTCGCGCGCCTGCGGGCCATCGTCCGCACCTTTGTGGACGAGCGCGACTGGGACCAGTTCCACACGCCGAAGAACCTGGCCTCGGCCCTGAGCGTGGAGGCGGCCGAGCTGCTGGAGCACTTCCAGTGGCTGAAGGACGGCCGTCTTGAGGAACTGGGCGAGGCCAAGCTGGTCGAGGTGCGCCACGAGATGGCCGACGTGCTGGTCTATCTCGTGCGCCTGGCCGACAAGCTGGACGTCGACCTGTTCGCGGCGGTGGAAGCGAAGATGGTGCTCAACCGGGCCAAGTACCCGGCCGAGCAGGTGCGCGGCGACGCGCGCAAGTACTACGAGTATAAAAGCGACGAGTATAAAAGCGACGAGTATAAAAGCGACGAGTACAAAAGCGACGAGTACAAGGACCGCGGCGAAGCCTGAGGATCAGGAGCCCAGCTTGGCGATGGCCGGTTCCGGCCCCAGTTCCGGCATGCCTTCGACGTAGCTGGACCTGGCCTGCGCCGCCGTCTCGATGCTGCGCACCATGTCGCGGATCGTCTTGTTGACCCATTCCTCGGGCGTGCCGACCAGGCGGTTGGCGAGGTCGCGCGAGACCTGCTCGAGCCCCCCTTCGGTTTTCTGGAACACCGCATAGGTGTCCAGCTGGTAGCCGGCCTTGTACTTGTACAGGCAGGCGTACAGGGTCAGGTTGTTCGAGCCCGCGATGTGGCGCACCGCGCGCGCGGTCCAGGCCGCGCCTTCGCAATTGGCCATCTTGATCCCGGCCCCGCCGTTCTGCATCGCCGCCATCTGCATCAGCTGGCCCATGCCGGTATTGCCGAGCTTCGCGCCGAGGTCGGTGATGGTGAAGCGGCCAGGGGTCTCCGGCACCACGGCGCCCAGCTGCAGCGGGGTGTTCGCGTTGACGCTGTTGGTGTTGCGGCCCAGGCCTTCGGTCGCGGCGCGGGCAAGTGTGGCCGTGGACGCGCCGGTCTTGAAATCGAAGATGTGGTACATCTCGACGGTGGTGTTCTTCTGCGCCAGGTAGCTGTTGGTGCTGCCGCAGGCGGTGAGGAGGACCAGGGGGAGGAGGAGGCCGAGCTTTTTCATGGTGTCCCTTTCGTGGATGGCGGTTGCGGTTCGAATGGGACGGATTGTAGGAAGCAGGCGAAGCGGCGCACAGGCCTGTTGCGACCAGTGCGCCGAATCGCGGAATGGATGCGGCGTTTCGGGGAATTGGACCCTACATGCCGCCCAGGCAGATGTACTTGAGGACGAGGTAATCGTCCATGCCGTACTTCGAGCCTTCGCGCCCCATGCCCGACTGCTTCACGCCGCCGAAGGGCGCGACCTCGTTCGAGATCAGGCCGGTGTTCACGCCGACGATCCCGCTCTCGATTTGCTCCGCCACGCGCCACACGCGCCCGATGTCGCGCGCGTAGAAGTAGGAGGCGAGGCCGTATTCGCTGGCGTTGGCCAGCTCGATGACTTGCTCTTCCGTTTTGAAGCGAAAGAGCGGCGCCACCGGGCCGAAGGTCTCCTCGTTCGACAGGCGCATCGCGGGCGTGACGTCCAGCAGGATGGTCGGCTCGAAGAAGGTGTGGCCGAGCGCATGGCGCTTGCCGCCGACCAGCACGCGGGCGCCCTTGGACACGGCGTCCTCGATGTGCTGCTCGACCTTCTCCACTGCCTTCTCTTCGATCAGCGGGCCCTGGTTCACGCCCGGCTCGACGCCGTTGCCGACCTTGAGCTTGCCCACGGCGGCGGCGAGCTTTTCCGCGAAGGCGTCGTAGACCCCGTCCTGCACGTAGATGCGGTTCGCGCACACGCAGGTCTGGCCCATATTGCGGTATTTCGAGGCGATCGCACCTTCGACCGCGGCGTCGATGTCGGCGTCGTCGAAGACGATGAAGGGCGCATTGCCGCCCAGTTCCAGCGACAGTTTTTTCAGCGTGGGCGCGCACTGCTCCATCAGCAGGCGGCCGACCTGGGTGGAACCCGTGAAGCTCAGCTTGCGCACGATGGGGTTGGCGCACAGCTCACCGCCGATGGCTTTGGAGTCGCCCGTCACTACCGAGAACACGCCTTTCGGCACGCCGGCGCGTTCTCCCAGTTCCGCCATCGCCAGGGCCGAGAAGGGTGTCAGCTCGGCGGGTTTCAGCACGATGGGGCAGCCGGCCGCCAGCGCGGGCGCGACCTTGCGGGTGATCATCGCGGCCGGGAAGTTCCAGGGCGTGATCGCGGCGCACACGCCGATCGGCTCCTTGGTGACGAGGATGCGCAGGCCGGGGGAGGGCGGCTCCAGGATGTCGCCCTCGACGCGCTTGCCCTGTTCGGCGAACCATTCGAAGAAGGACGCGGCGTAGCCGACTTCACCCCTGGACTCGGCCAGCGGCTTGCCCTGTTCGAGCGTCATCAGGAGCGCCAGGTCGTCGGCGTGTTCCATCATCAGCTCGTACCAGCGGCGCAGGACGGCGGCGCGTTCCTTGGCGGTCTTGCGGCGCCATTCCGGCCAGGCCTGGTTTGCCGCTTCGATCGCGCGGCGCGTTTCGAGAGCGCCCATGTGCGGCACGGTGCCCAGCGTTTCGCCGGTGGCGGGGTTGGTGACGGTGATGGTCGAGGCGTCGATGGCGTCGGCCCATTCGCCGCCGAGATAGGCCTGCTGGCGCAGCAGGCCCGGGTCGTTCAGCTTCGGCATGACAATGCCCTCCATGGCTGCGTTCGGGAGTAGGCATGGTAGAACTTTTTGCAATATACCGGCGGACGGTCTGGACAAGCAAACGGTCTGTTACGCGTCTTGTGCCGAATGTCGCATAACGCTGCCAAGCGCAGGCGACGCTTCGTAGAATCGCTCCCATCCAGGAACGCCGATACCTTCTCCGACGGCCGCGCCTGGGTCGGCCACGGCATCCAGCCGGACATCAAGGCGGCGCCGGCGGTGGCCGACCTGCGCGGTGGGGGCGACACCGTCCTGGCGGCGGCGCTGGCCGCGCTGAAGCCGCAGCTGAAGAAGTAAGGCGCCGCAGGGCCGCTATCAGCGCACCCTTCGCACCGACGACACCATGCCGTCCAGGCCGCGCGGGAGCGAGTGGCGGCCCGGTCCGTAGACGACACAGCGTCCGCGGTAGTCGTCATGCTCGCAGACCTGCCATTCGCCTTCGCGGACGATCAGCGAGCCGGCGCGGTCGTTGAAATTGCGGGAACGCAGGGAGTTCACATCGCTTCCCAGCATGATGCCCTCGCCGCTGAAACGGCGATCGGCGAACAGCTCGACCGGCGGACCGCGCCGGTCATCGTCCCTGGGCCCGCGCCGGCCCCAGCCGCCATCGTCATCGCGCCGGTCGCGGTCGCGGTATCCGTCGTGGCCGCGTCCGCGCTCCAGTTCGCGCACCGATGAGGCCTGGTCGTTGAAGCCGTCGAACATCCGGTATTCGCCCGGTCCCAGCACGATGCAGCGGCCGCCGAAATCCTTGTGCTCGCAGATCTCCCACGTGCCCGAACGGACGACGGCCGAGGACGCGCGGTCGTTGAACCCGATCCTGTCCAGGTTCAGGACCGGTTCGCGCAGCGTCAGCGGACGGCCGCGGTAGTCCGCATCCGTGAACAGCGTGATCTCGCCGGCGGCGGCGTGGTTGAACGATGCCAGCAAGGCGAGGGCGGCAAGCAGGGGTTTCATGGTTTCTCCAAGAGGTACGGCGCGCGGGCGCGATGCGCGCCCGGCTTTACTCCCATAACGCAATGCCCCTGGAGACGGTGTACTGCACAGCTGTAACAGATTGCTACGGGCCCGTTCAGCCTGCTGTGGGGCGGCGGCGTGCGGCTGCCAGGCAGAGCAGGCCGGCGCCGAGGCTGAACAGGGTGGCCGGCTCCGGCACGTCGCCTGCGCGCGTGATGTCGGCGGTGAGAACCGAGCGGGCGAACATCACGTCCTGGGGCGAGGTGCAGAACCCGAAACGGAAGCGGTCGCAGCCGACGTTCAGCGAGACCCACAGCATGCCGTCATCCAGCATCGAGGTGTCGAGCGCGAAGGTATAGTCCTGGCCCCACAGCGTCACGTTCGAGGTGGTGCCGGCCACGGCGCCGTCGAAGCGGAAGGTTACCGTCTCGCCATGGGCGCGCGCCAGGTCGGTGATGTCGTACAGGTAGATCGACAGCGAGGCCGAGTTGATGACCGGGCCCGGCAGGCCGTCGGGACGCAGGTCATGCAGGTAGCCGATCGAGAAGTAGGAGTTGATGTTGAAGTCGATCAGCGGGTCGACCGTGTTGGTAATGATTTCGGCGGATGCGCTGCCGCAGATGCCGAAGGCCAGGGCGGCCGCGCCCAGCATGTGTTTGAGTGCTTTCATGGATGCTCCCTCGTTATCGGTCTTCCTCAATGGCGGGAAGTTGCTGACCCTTCAAGCAAGCTGTATGCCCGCCCCGGCTTGGCCCATGAATTCAAGGAGTTGCCGCGTTGGGAAGGCGAAGCCGCCGGCACGCTGTCAATTTTCACGACATGGACCAAAGGAAGAGCCACACCGCTCTACTTGCCGCGAAATAATATTTCACTGGATGCTGATTTCT
Organism: Massilia sp. BKSP1R2A-1; assembly: GCF_050586525.1. Taxonomy (NCBI): domain Bacteria; kingdom Pseudomonadati; phylum Pseudomonadota; class Betaproteobacteria; order Burkholderiales; family Oxalobacteraceae; genus Massilia; species Massilia sp. BKSP1R2A-1. The sequence continues at coordinate 32,998 of NZ_JBOBRE010000017.1, forward strand.
GAAAGGAAATTTCATCGAGCACTCATGCCAGCCGTGTTGGCATGCTTGTCGAGATACCGTTAAGCTTTTGTTATGGAACCTTTGTTCCCTGGCAGATCAGCAGGCAAGCGCCCCTGCCGCGCCACGTCCACACGGCACTGTTGATCTTAATCAATGGCCACTCGCGTCCGAACCAGAATGCTCGTATCATGGTTTCGTGCGCTTCACGACAAGGTAGAGACATGCGTCCCATCGTCATCGTCCCCGCGTGCACGCGTGATTTCGGCGAACATCCTTATCACGCTGCCCAGCACAAGTATGTCGACGCCGTCGTCCTCGGCGCCGATTGTGCGCCCATGATCCTGCCCTCCCTGGGTGCTTCGCTCGACCTGGAAACCATGCTGCAGCTGTGCGACGGCATCATGCTGACCGGCTCGGCGTCGAATGTGCACCCCAGCTACTACTCCGAGGAAGTTCTCGACCCCAGCCTGCCCCAGGACCCGGCGCGCGACCAGACCACGCTGCCCCTGATCCGCGAGGCTGTGAAACGCGGCATCCCGATCATCGCGATCTGCCGCGGCTTCCAGGAAATGAACGTGGCCCTGGGCGGCAGCCTGCACCAGGCGGTGCAAACCGTGGCCGGCAAGTTCGACCACCGCGAGAATCCCGAACTCGGCATGGACGAGCAGTACGGCGACGCCCACAACGTCACCCTCACGCCCGGCGGCTGCCTGGAGCGCATGCTGGGCCAGCCCGAGATCCCCGTGAACTCGCTGCACGGCCAGGGCGTGAACGAACTCGCACCCGGCTTGAGCGTCGAAGCAGTAGCGGAGGATGGCCTGGTCGAGGCTTTTTCGGTGTCCACCGCGCCCGGCTTCACGCTGGCGGTGCAGTGGCACCCCGAGTGGCGCATCCAGCACAACCCCTACTCGATGAAGATGTTCGGCGCCTTCGGCGATGCCTGCCGCGAACGCCAGGCGCAGAAACGGGCGCAGCAGCTCGACCAGCTGCGCGAGCAGTTACGGAGTTCCGCATGACTGTGTTTGCCAACCGGATGGCCGGCCTGTTATGGGCTACCAGCGCCGTTCCCTAGCTTCCCTGCCTGATGTGAGCAGCGCACCCGGCCGATGCCGGCGCATGCGCGAGGTATCCGCAACAGCTAGAAGAGAGGCAATCATGGCAATCCGCGACAATTTTTCTTACACCGACATGGAGGAGTGGCTCAACGCAAAACGGGTCACCGAAATCGAATGCCTGGTCCCCGACCTGACCGGCGTGGCACGTGGCAAGATCCTCCCCCGCATCAAGTTCACCGAAGACCGCGGCATGCGCATCCCCGAAGTGGTGCTGGGCATGACCGTGACCGGCAACACCCCGGAGCGCGACGATTCCTATAACCGCGCCATCGCGGCCACCGACCGCGACATGATCCTGAAGGCCGACCCCACCACCATCACCATGGTGCCCTGGGCCGTCGACCCCACGGCGCAAGTCATCCACGACTGCTATTTCGCCAACGGCGAGCTGGTCGACTTCGCCCCGCGCAGCGTGCTGCGCCGCGTGCTGGGGCTGTATGCCAAAAAAGGCTGGAAGCCGGTGGTGGCGCCCGAGCTCGAGTTCTACCTGACGGCCAAGAACATCGACCCCAACCTGCCGCTGTCCTCGCCCGTGGGCCGCAGCGGCCGTGCGGAGACCAGCCGCCAGGTCTACAGCATCGACGCCGTCAACGAGTTCGACCCGCTGTTCGAGGACATCTACGACTACTGCGAGATGATGAATCTCGACGTCGACACCCTCATCCACGAGATCGGCGCCGGCCAGATGGAGATCAACTTCCTGCACGGCGATCCGCTGGGCCTGGCCGACAAGGTCTTCTACTTCAAGCGCACCCTGCGCGAAGCGGCGCTGAAGCACGAGATGTACGCCACCTTCATGGCCAAGCCCATGGCCGACGAACCCGGTTCGGCGATGCACGTGCACCAGAGCGTGGTCTCGCTTGAAACCGGCAAGAACATCTTCAGCAACCCGGACGGCACGGCCTCGCCCACCTTCCGCCACTACATCGGCGGCCTGCAGCGCTACATGCCCTCGGCGATGGCCATCATCGCGCCCTATGTGAATTCCTACCGCCGCATCGTGCGCCACTCGGCCGCGCCGATCAACCTGCAGTGGGGCCAGGACAACCGCACCGTGGGCTTCCGCGTGCCGGTGTCGGGCGCCCAGGACCGCCGCGTCGAGAACCGCGTGATCGGCGCCGACGCCAATCCCTACCTGGCGCTGGCGGTCACGCTGGCCTGCGGCTACCTCGGCATGACGGAAGCCGTCGAGCCGAGCGCCATGGTCGAAACCAGCGCCTACGACATGCCGGTCGAACTGCCCCAGGGCCTGTCCGAGGCCATCACCCTGCTGCGGCGCGAAGACCGCTTGCGCGATGTCCTGGGCGAGCGTTTCATCGACGTCTACTCTGCGGTGAAGGACCTCGAGCACCAGGAGTTCATGCGCGTCATCAGTCCGTGGGAGCGGGAACACCTGCTTCTCCACGTGTGATTGGGTCCAGAGAAAAAATGGGAGCCAATCATGACCACCAATACCCCTGTGGCCTCGCTGCGCGTGACTGCGCCCGAGGTGCAAGATGCCTATGACACGCAGGCCCTGCAGCAGCTCGATAGCGCGCACTACCTGCACCCCTTCACCGACCACGCCGCGCTGAGGGAACGCGGCGCGCGCGTGATCGTGCGCGCCGAAGACGTCTACCTCTGGGACTCGGACGGCAAGAAAATCATCGACGGCATGGCCGGCCTGTGGTGCGTGAACGCCGGCTACGGCCGCGCCAGCATTGCCGACGCCGTCCATGCGCAGCTGCTGCAGCTGCCCTTCTACAACAGCTTCTTCAACACCACCAATGTGCCGGCCGTGAAGCTGGCGGCGCTGCTGGCGCAACTGTCGCCACCGCAGTTCCAGCATGTCTTCTTCACCGGCAGCGGCTCGGAAGCCAACGACACCATCGTCCGCATGGTGCGGCGCTACTGGCAGCTGGCCGGCAAGCCCGGACGCGACGTCATCATCAGCCGCCGCAACGCCTACCACGGCAGTACCATGGCCGGGGCCTCGCTGGGCGGCATGGCCGGCATGCACGCGCAGGGCGGGCTGCCGATTCCCGGCATCGTCCACATCGGCCAGCCGAATTATGCCGAGGAGGGCCGCGGCATGAGCGAGGCCGAATTCGGCCTGCATGCGGCCGGCTGGCTGGAACAGAAGATCCTCGAGGCCGGTCCGGACCGGGTCGCGGCCTTCATCGGCGAGCCGGTGCAGGGCGCGGGCGGCGTCATCATCCCGCCCGCCACCTACTGGCCCGAGATCCAGCGCATCTGCGACAAGTACGACATCCTGCTGGTGTCGGACGAGGTGATCTGCGGCTTCGGCCGCCTGGGCACCTGGTTCGGCTGCCAGCTGATGGGCTTCGAGCCGGACCTGATCGCGTTCGCCAAGGGCGTCACCTCGGGCTACGTGCCGCTGGGCGGCGTGCTGGTCGGCTCTCGGGTGGCGCACACCCTCATCGAGAAGGGCGGCGACTTCAACCACGGCTTCACCTATTCCGGCCACCCGGCCGCCTGCGCGGCGGCGCTGGAAAACATTCGCATCCTGCAGGCAGAGCGCCTGGTGGAACGGGTGGCGCTGGAGACCGGGCCGCACCTGAAGGCGCGCTTCGCTTCGCTCACCGCGCATCCGCTGGTGGGGCATGCCGAAACCTGCGGCCTCGCCGCGGGGCTGAACCTGGTGCGGCGCAAGGGGCAGACGGCGCACGACTGCGAAGCCTTCCCCGCGACCCACGCGGTGGGGATGCTGTGCCGGAAGCACATGTTCGACAACGGGGTGATCATGCGCGCGGTCGGCGACCGCATGATCGTGGCGCCGCCCCTGTCGATCAGCGTGGCGCAGATCGACGAGATGGTGGAGCGGATCGGCTACTGCCTGGACCTGACGCTGGAGGAGCTGGTCGCGCGCGGGTGGATGTGAGGGCGGTGGCCGGGGCGCCGGCCACAGCGCCGTTTCAGGCGCTGGCGACGATGTGCTTCGCCGGTTCGCTGCGGTTCTTCAGCACCTGCGGCGCCAGCGAACCCACGAACATGCCGGCGAAGGCCGCCAGCAGGCCGGCCAGCTGGCCCGGGAAGGCCTCGCCCCAGCTGGTGATCTGCGGGAAGAACAGCAGCCACACCAGGATGCCCGCGCCGATCGACAGGATCGCGCCCTGCGTGGTCGCGCGCTTCCAGTACAGGCCCATCACCAGCGGCACGAAGGCGCCCACGAGCGTGACCTGGTAGGCGCTCGACACCAGCTCGTAGATCGAAGTGCCTTCCATCGCGATCGCGTACATCAGCACCAGGGCGGCGAAGATCACGATGGTGATGCGCATCGCGAACAGCTGCTGCTTGTCGCTCATGCCAGGCCTCAGGTTCTTCAGGATGTTCTCCACGAAGCTGGTCGACGGCGCCAGCAGGGTGGCCGAGGAGGTGCTCTTGATGGCCGAGAGCAGGGCGCCGAAGAACAGGATCTGCATGACCAAGGGCATCTTGGTCATGATGAAGGTCGGCAGCAGGCGCTGGTAGTCGTTCTTGGCGATGTCCATCGCCGAATCGCCCATCACCACCACGGCCGCGGCGACGATGAACATCGGCACGAAGGCGAACAGGATGTAGCCGGCGCCGCCGATCACGGCGCCGGTGCGCGCGGTCGGGGCGTCCTTGGCCGACATCACGCGCTGGAATACGTCCTGCTGCGGGATCGATCCGAACATCATGGTGATGGCCGCGCCGACGAAGAAGGCGATGTCGGTGAAGCTCGGCTCCGGCAGCACGCGCCACAGGTCGGCCTGCTGGGCCATGGCCAGCACCTTGTCCGGGCCGCCGGCGAGGTCCGCGGCGAAGAAGGCGATGATGGTCATGCCGACCACCAGCACGATCATCTGGATGAAGTCGGTGATCGCCACGGCCAGGAAGCCGCCCACGACCACGTAGATCAGCACCGCCAGGGTGCCGATGACCATGCCGGTGGCCGGCGCCATCGCGCCACCCGTCAGCACCGTGAACACCAGGCCCAGGGCCGTGATCTGCGCCGCCACCCAGCCCAGGTAGCTGAGGATGATGGCCACCGAGCAGAACACCTCGATGCCCTTGCCGTAGCGCTGGCGGTAGTAGTCGCCGATGGTCAGCAGATTGAGTTTGTACAGTTTGGACGCGAAGAACAGGCCCACCAGGATCAGGCACATGCCGGCGCCGAAGGGGTCTTCGATGATCGCATTCAGGCCGCCCTGCACGAACTTGGCCGGCACGCCCATCACGGTCTCGGCGCCGAACCAGGTGGCAAAGGTCGTGGTGATCACCATGATCAGCGGCAGGCTGCGGCCGGCCACGGCGAAGTCGCTGGTGTTCTTGATCCGCGTGCCCGCCCACATCCCGAGTCCCAGCGTGCCGAGCAGGTAAAGCGCGACGAAAACGATCAGAGTGGTGTTCATGCGGTGGCGGCTCCGGGGGAGGAAAATTATCGGGCGGAAAATCCGCGATTATAAAGGCAGATTCCTGCCGCCGGATCACCTGTGCGCGGTTTTAGCACAAGTTGTTGCTTGAAGGGAAAGGGACGTGGGGGCGCCTGCCTGCGGACGCGCCGCGAGCCCCTCAGACCAGCCCCAGCCCGACCTCCACCACCGTGCCCTGGCCATCCGCCTTCGGCCGGATCACGATGGTTCCGCCATGCTGGTCCACGATTTCCTTGACGATGGCCAGGCCCAGGCCGAAGCCTTCCCGGTTCGTTCCCTGCAAGCGGTAATACGGCGTGAACAGGCGCGCCACGTGCTCTGCCGGGATCGGGACGCCGTCGTTCGACACGGTCAGCACGGCGCGCCCGCCCTGGCTCGCCAGCGTCACCTGGATGTCGCCGTGCGCGGCGCCGTGGAGCGAGGCGTTGTCGATCAGGTTCTGCAGCATGCGCCGCAACTGGAGCGCATCGCCGCGCACCCGGCAGTCCTCGAGCGCCTCGAGGCCGATGCTTTGCCCGCGCCTGTCCAGCAGGGGCTCGCTGGTCCCGATCACGTCGTAGCAGACTTCCAGTAGCGACAAGACTTCCGGCGGCGCGGTGTCGCCGCCGGAGCTGAGGCGGCTGAAGGTCAATAGCTGCTCGGCCAGCCGGCTGGTGCGGCGCGCGCCGGCCAGCGCCGACTCGATCGACTTGCAGCGTTGGGCATCGTCGCCAGCGCGCTGGGCATTCTCGAGATGCAGCTGGACGGCCGCGATCGGGGTGCGGATCTCGTGCGCGGCGGCGTCGAGGAAGCGCTGCTCGCGCTCCATGGCGGCGCGGGTGCGGTCCATCAGTTCATTCAGTTCGGTCACGATGGGCATCAGTTCGACCGGCGCGACCGGCAGCACGATGGGATCGAGCGATTCGGGCTTGCGCGCGGCAATCAGGTCGGCCAGTTTCGACAGGGGCCTGAGGCTGCGCAGGATCAGGAAGTTGATGAGCGCCAGCAGGCACAGGCCGCCCAGCGCCAGCGGCGCCAGGATCGACATGCCGATGCCTTCCGAGAGCTCGTCGCGCACCTCCTCCTTCTCGGCGGTCATGATCCACACGTCCCCCGAGCGCAGCACGAACACCTCCCAGGTGACGCCGCCGATATCGTGCTCGGAAAAGCCGGGCTGAAGGGCCGCCAGCGCGTTCATCGGCGCCGAGGCCGATTTCACCAGCAGGCGTCCGTCGCGCCAGACCTGGAAGGCGATCTTGGTCTCGTAGCGGTGGCCGAAGACTTCGGGCGCATCGCTGGTGCTGGCTTCCAGCTCGCGCGGCAGGGTAATCACGATCGGGCTGCTGACCGTGGCCGAGTCCAGCTGGTGCGCCACCAGGCCTTCGAGCACGCGCGCCGAGGTGGCCAGGCGCGCGCTGAACAGTTCGATCGATTCGTGGCGCGCCACGCTGTGCGCGCCGAAGCCGATGCCGGCGAAAATCAGCAGGATGCCGCCCAGGCTGGCCAGCACCAGGCGGCGGCGCCCCGAGTACAGGCGCGGGCTCATGCGGCCAGATCGCCGATGCGGTAGCCGACGCCGCGCACGGTCTTCACCACGCCGGGAGCGAGCTTGCGCCGCAGGTGATGCACATACACGTCGATGGTGTTGCTTTCGCTGCCCTCGCCCCAGCCATACAGCGACTCCTCGAGCTGGGCGCGGTTGAACACGCGCTGCGGATTTTCCGCCATCTGCTTGAGCAGCATGAATTCCAGCCGGTGCAGTTCGACCGGTTCGCCGTGCCAGCTGACGCTCAGGCTGTCCAGGTTCAGGACCAGGGGGCCGAGCTGCAGTTCGTTGACCTGGCGTCCGTTGCGTCGCCGCGCCAGCACCCGCAGGCGGGCCAGCAGTTCATCCAGCTCGAAGGGCTTGATCAGGTAGTCGTCGGCGCCCAGGTCGAGGCCGGCGATGCGGTCGCGGGTGGCGTCGCGCGCCGACAGGATCAGCACCGGCACCGGATTGCCGGCCGCGCGCAGCGCCTTCAATACCGCGATGCCATCCATGCCCGGCAGGCCGAGGTCGAGCACCATCAGCTCGAAATCGTTGTGCGCCAGCGCCGACAGGGCGTCTTCCCCAGTCGCCACGTGCTCGACCGTGTACTGGGCGCGGCGCAGCGCCAGCTGCAGGCCGCTGCTCAGCAGTTCATCGTCTTCGACCAGCAGGATCCTCAACGCGTTTCCTCTCTTTCCCGCTTATTTGCCGCGCTTGGCCGCGATCTGTTCCAGCAGCTTGCCGATCTCGCCGCGGCGGCCTTCGTCGGCCAGCTTGCGGCCCGGGCGCGCCGGCGCCTGCAGGGCCTTGCGCAGGGCGCGCTCGGCGCCGTCGAGGTCATTCTTGCGCAGCAGGTAGTCGCCATAGAAGAAATTCGGGTCGATGCCGTCCGGGTTGATCGCCAGGCCGCGTTTCAGGTTCTCGAGCGCCTTCTTGTCGTCGCCGAAGCCGATCGGCCAGCCAGGCACCTGATAATACAACGAGCCGAGGCTGGTGTAGGCGGAACCCTGCAGGGCGTTCGGGTCGATCGCCAGCGCCTGCTCCAGGTTCTTCTTCGCGTTCTTCACGTGCGAAAGCGCGCCCAGGCCTCCCTTGGCGCCGGCATAGGTCGATTCGATGATGGCGTACCAGGTCAGCACGTCGGCGCTGTTCGGATGTTGCGCGGCCAGCTGCCGCGCCTGCTCGGTGAGGCGTTCGAACTGTGCTTCCTGCTGGGCGGGCGGGGTCTGGTACTTGATCTGTTCCCAGGCGCCCTGCAGGCGCGCGACGTCGTCGGGGACGGCGGCGGCGGCCGACAGCGCGGCCGCGGCGAGGACGGCGGCGAGGAAGCGGGTGAAGATGGTCATGATGGTCTCCTGTGACACTGGATTCATTTGGGTAGATGCTTGCGGATCACCGCCAGCTGCTTGCGGATGGCGCCGTCCGGCAGGCCGGGCAGCAGTTTGTTAACGAGCACGAAGAAGCGCTCCTGGCCGCCGAGGGTGCGTTGCCAGGCGCTCCCGCCCAGGAAGTCCAGGAATGCGGCGGCGACCGCTTCCGGCGTGTCCTCGGCGGTGCGCAGCTCGCGGTTCATGGCGTCCACCGCGGCGCTGTTGATCGGCGTGCGGGTGGCGCGCGGCGCGAAGTGGCGCACCGAGACCCGCGTGTCGGACAGCTCGCGCCGCAGCGCCTGAGAGAATCCGGCCAGGCCGGCCTTGCTGGCGCCGTAGGCGGCGAAGCCGGGAAAGCCGAGCATGCCGAACACCGAGCCGACGTTGACGATCTGCGCCGTCGGCGCTTCCTTCAGCAGCGGGATCAGGCGGCGTGTCAGCAGCATCGGCGCCAGCAGGTTGGTGTCGAGCATGGTGCGGATCTGCTGCGGCGACTGGGTCTCGAAGGCGTGGAAGTCGCTGACGCCGGCATTGTTGACAAGCAGGTCGATGCCGCCGATTTCGCGCGCCGCCGCTTCGATCGCCACCATGGTGCCTTCGTCGAGCATGTCGCCGCACACGATCCGCACCGGGATGCCGAGGCCGGCGGCAAGCGTTTCGAGCGGCCCGGCGCGGCGCCCGACCAGCACCAGCGCATCCGCACGGGGCGCGAGCGCACGCGCGATGGCCGCCCCGATGCCGCCGGAGGCCCCGGTGATGACGGCGCGGTAGCGTTGTCGTGGCGCGGCCATCAGGCGGCATCCCCGAACAGGGCCGCGCCGCGGGGCAGGCTGCGGAACACGTCGCCGTACAGGCCGTACATCATGCGCGCCATGTGCACCACGGCGTCGCGGTCGCGCGTGTCGTCCAGCCGGTTGACCAGGTTCTCGAAGAAGACCACGTGTTCGAGGTCCAGGCTGCCGTGCGAGCTGAGGTAGCTGAAGGCTTCCGGCGGCAGGCCGAGGGCGCCGCGCATGGTGTCGGCAGCGTGGGTGGCCAGCGCGGTGCTGGTCCCCTCGAGCACGTGCACCATGCCGAAGAAGGACACCGGGTTGTGGCGGTCGACCTGGTGGTAGGCATAGGCCACCATCAGCTCCGTGCTGGGATGCGGGCGCGAGCGGCGTACCGCCTCGGCGTCGCCGCCGCAGGCCGCGATATCGTTGAGGATCCATTCCTGGTGGCCGATCTCTTCCTCGATGTACTCGGCGATCGACTGCCGCAGCCATTCGTGGCGCTCCTCCAGGCGGCTGCCGCAGGCCATCATCAGGGGCACCGTATGCTTGACGTGGTGGTAGGCCTGGCTGAGGAAGGCAATGTACTGGGGCGTGGTGACATTCCCCTGCAGGGCGTCCTGGATGATGGGAATGGAAAACAGCTGCTGCCGTTCCTGCTCGGTGTCTGCCTTGAGCTGGTCGAAAAAGTTCACGATGCGTGCTCCGTCTGGTCGAAAAGGGTGGCGATGCGGTCCGCGTACTGCTGCTGTATCAGCGGGCGGCGCGGGCGGCCGTTGGCGGTGGCCAGGCCGTTGGCGGGAGTGAAGGGTGCGGCCGGGGCCCAGCGCCGCACCTGCGCGTAATCCGGCAGCTCGCGGTTGGCCAGGTCGACGGCTTCCTGCAGCTGCGCCGGAGTGATGTCTGCCCGGGCCGGCACCAGCAGGGCGCCGAGCCAGGGCTGGCCCTCGCCCACCACCAGCGCCTGGGCCACCAGGCCGGTGCCGAGCAGCGCCGACTCCGGCCACTCGGGCGAGACGTTGCGGCCATAGCCGGTGATCAGGATGTCCTTCTTGCGGCCGTCGATATGCAGGTAACCGTCCGCGTCGAGGCGGCCGAGGTCGCCCGTGGCCAGCCATTCGCCCTCGCTGCGCGGCTGGCCCAGGTAATGAGCGGCGCCGCAGCGCACCTCGATCTCGCCGTCGCCGGCGATGCGCACGGCGCGGTGCGCCAGCGGACGGCCGACGCTGCCTTCGCGCAGGGCGCCCGGCAGGTTGAGCGCCACCACCGAGCAGCACTCGGACAGGCCGTAGCCCTCGAACACGGGAATCCCGCGTGCGCGCGCGGCCGCCAGGATGCGCGCCGGGGTGCGTGCGCCGCCGACGGCAACGAAACGCAGGCTGGCCAGGCGCGGGTCGCCCGGCGCCGCCGCGGCCACCAGCGCCGCCAGCATCTGGGGCAGCAGGATCACGCTGTTGGCCTGGTAGCGCGCGATCGCGTCCAGGCAGCGCTGCGGATCGAAACCGCTGGCCCCGCTCAGGCCGACCTCGGCCAGCGGCGGGCAGATCGTGGTGGCGCCGCTCAGCAGGGCGGTATAGGGGCCGGCGATATTCTCGAGCAGCACGGCGAAAGGCAGCAGGCACAGGTGGCGCTCGATGCCCAGCGCGCCCAGGCCCTGGTGGAGGGCGTGCGCGACTTCCCATTGCTGCGCGCTGTCGAGGCAGACGCCCTTGGGCGCCGCGGTGGTGCCGGAGGTAAAGGTGACCTTCTGCACGCCTTCCAGCTCGGCCGGATACGACGTGGACCGGGCAGCGGGGCGCTGGCACAGCAGCAGCGGGCCGCCGCAGTCGATCGGCTCGGTGAAGCCGAGGGCGGCGCCCTGGGCGGCGTCGGCGCAGAACAGGGCCTGCACACCGCTGGACTGGATCACGTGCTGCCACTGCGCCGGGGTGAAGAACAGCGGCAGGGGAACCACGGTCAGGCCGGCGCGCTGGGTCGCCAGGTCGATCGCCAGCCACTCGGGGCTGTTGTCGGCCAGGATGGCGACCGGCGCCCCCGGCAGTACGCGCAGCGCGAGCGCGGTGCGCAGCCGCGCGATGCGCTCCTCGACGGCGTCGCGGCCGAGCGCATGGACACCGTCGGACAGCAGGGGGCGGCCGGCAGGAAAGCGGTCGAAGGTTTGTTCAGGAAAGCTGCTCATGGCCATAGGAGATGTCGCCAAACATGACGTGTGGGTGGGTGTTGTAGTAACTGCCCCAGTGGCGCCCGCCGTCGGGCAGGCGCGCCGGGTCCGCGGGCGCCAGCAGCTGGGGCTGGAGGCGCAGGCGGCTGAAGGAATTCAGCAGGCTGGGCGTGGCGGTGAAGGCCACCCAGCGCAGGCCGAGGCTGTGCAGCAGGTGCGTGGTGCGCACGATCAGGGCGCGCGCCGCGCCGGCATGGGCGGCGGCCAGGTTGCCGACTTCGACGATGCTGGCGCGCTCCACCGCCTTGCCGGTGCGTGCGGCGATTTCCTGTTCCAGCGGGGCGTCGAGGTACTGCTCGAGAAAGGTCGGTCCGCCGGCCGCCAGGGTATAGCCGAGCGCGGCGATCCACTCGCCGCTCGCGCCGCGCACCCCGATCAGGGTGTCGCTGAAGTGGTGCAGCTCGGCGCCGTAGGTCGCGAGGAAGGTGGCGGCGATGAAAGCTTCGAGACCGGCGCGCCGCTTGTCGCCGCGCGGGACGGTGTCGATCCGATACTCGGTGCGCACCGTGCGCGCTGCCGAAGCGGGCGGGAAATACGGGTCGGCCAGGAGGGGTAACATACGCTTCTTCCAGATTTGTTGCGTTGGAAGAAGCCTATGCAAGCAAGATTAATCGCAGATTAAACGCGGATGTGTACGTTTAGTCCCGCTCGGGCGCTCCCAGCGGGAACAGATGGCGGTAGGGCCGCGCTTCTTCCACCGCCCGGGCGAAGGACGGCCGGGCCAGCAGGCGCGCGCGGTAGGCGGCCAGGCGCGAATACTGGCTCGAGATCCGGTGCACCCAGTCCGCGTAGAACAGCGAGGGCGCCGCCGCGCAGTCGGCGAGCGTGAAGTCCTCGCCCGCCGCCCAGGTCTTGCCCGCCAGGTGGCCTTCGAGCCAACCGTAGGCGCGTTCGAGCAGCTGCGCGGACTGCGCCAGCCCTTCCTCGCGCTTGGCCGCATCGCCCGTCAGGGCGCCCGCCACCGCCGCCTGCATCGGCGCCATCACGTGCAGGTCGAAGAAGCGGTCGAGGAAGCGCACCTCGAGCGCGGCCATCGAGTCGCTTGGGAGCAGGTCTACCTTGCCGGGATGGGCCATTGCCAGGTACTCGATGATGATGCTGGTTTCGACCAGGCGGCGCTCGCCATCCGCCAGCATCGGGAACTTCGCGAGCGGCCAGTGCTTCAGCCATTCGGCCACGTAGTCCGGCGTGTCCGGACCGAGGCAGCGGAACTCGAAGAGCGTGGCGTTCTCGTACAGCGCGACGAGCAGCTTCTGGGTATAGGAAGAGAAGGGGTGACCGTAGACGACAAGGGACATGGCGGCTCCTGGCTTGCGGATCCGCCAAGTCTACAACAGCTGCGGCCCGCTCCCCTGGTCGGACAATTCATCGAGGGGATTGCGCAGCCGGCAGGCCTTGATCGACAGGCAGCCGCAGCCGATGCAGCCATCGAGCTCATTGCGCAGGCGGGTAAGCTGGACGATGCGCTCGTCGAGTTCCGCACGCCACAGGCGCGACATGCGGGCCCAGTCCTCGGCGGTGGGCGTGCGTTCGTCCGGGAGCGAAGCCAGGGCGGCGCTGATCGCGGCCAGCGAGATGCCGATGCGCTGGGCCACCTTGATCACCGCCACGCGGCGCAGCACGTCGCGGCCGTAGCGGCGCTGCCCGCCGCTGCTTCTCACGCTGCGGATCAGGCCCTTGGACTCGTAGAAGTGCAGGGCCGAGACGGCCACGCCGCTGCGCTGCGCCACCTCGCCCACCGTGAGCGGGCGCTTGATATCGGCTGGATCGATCTTCGCCATGATTTTCCCCTTGACCTCAAGTTAAGTTGAGGTTCTACACTCGTCTCCACCTTAATGCAAGCACCTGGAGGAAGTCGTGAATAGTGGCCTGAGCACCGTTGAATTCAACAAGCAGCTGGTTCGCACCCTGTACGAGGAATGCATCAACATCCGCGACCTGGACCGCATCGAGACCCTGGTGGCGCCGGATTTCATCGGCCCGCGCGGCGAGCACGGTCCGCGCGAATTCCGCGCCACCATCGAGGCGGTGCTGACCGGTTTTCCCGGTGTGCGTTTCCAGATCCATGACCTGTTCGGGGAGGGCGACCGGGTGGCGCTGCGCTGGACCTTCCGCGCCAACCACGCCGGCTGGTTCGTCGGCCTGCCGCCCAGCAGCAGCGACGTGCGCCAGGAAGGCAATGTCATCTACCAGATCCGCGACGGCCGGATCGTGCGCGCCTGGCTGCAGGCGGACCGCCTGGGCGTGCTGCAGCAGATCGGGGCGGTGCCGCGCTCCTTTGCGGACAGCCGGGCCGACCGGCCGATCTAGATCGCCATGTCGCGCAGGATCTTCGACGCGTCCCGGTTCGCGCCCAGCACCGTGCCGTCGCGCATGTGGATCTGCAGCTGCGACTGCTCGTCCGCGCGCATCGATTCGACGAAGTCGAGGTTCACCAGGGTCGAGCGATGGATGCGCACGAAGCGCGCCGGATCGAGCTGGGCCTCGAGTTCCGAGATGCCGATGCGGACCAGGAAGGTCTGGCCGCGCGCCACGATCACCGTGTACTTCGAATCCGCCTTCATGTACTCGATCTCGCTGGTGGCCAGCGGGAAGATGCGGCCGCGGTCGCGCACCAGGATGCGCTCCAGGCGTGCCGGCGCAGCCGAGGCATGCGTCAGGGCGCTATCGAGGGTGTCGCGCGCATGGACAGGACCTTCGAGCAGCCGCGCCACCGCCGCCGCGAAACGCGCCCGGGTGAAGGGTTTCAGCAGGTAGTCCACCGCGTGCAGTTCGAAGGCCGTGACCGCGTACTGGTCGTATGCCGTGGTGAAGACGATTTGCGGCAGGTAGTCGAGCCGGCGCAGTACCTCCAGGCCCGTCATCTCGGGCATCTGGATGTCCATGAACACGACGTCGGGACGCAGGCGCGTGATGTGGGCCAGGGCGCTGGCGCCGTCCGCCGCTTCGCCCACCAGGCGCAGGCCGGGATGGGCATAGATGGCGTCGCGCAGCACGTCGCGCGCCAGCGGTTCGTCCTCGGCGAAGAAAACGGTCTTCATGTTCATGCGGCGAGCTCCTCGCGGATGGCAGGGATGGTGACGGACACGCAGAAACCAGTCCCTGCGGCGCTCTCCACGCGCAGGGCGGCGCGGCTGCCGTAGTCCAGCTGCAGGCGCCGCTCGATGGTGCGCAGGCCGAGGCCGGGCGAGGCCGCGATCGCCGCCGGGTCGGCGCCGGGACCGCTGTCGCGCACCGTCATGGTGAGCACGCCGTCGGCGTCGCGGCGGGTACCGATGCGCAGGACGCCCGGCCGGCTGTGCGGATTGAAGGCGTGCTTGATGCTGTTCTCCACCAGCGGCTGCAGCGACAGCGCCGGCAGCGGATGGTCGCCCGCATCCTCGTCGAGGTCCCATTCGACGCACAGGCGCGCGCCCAGGCGCAGCTGTTCCAGCTCCAGGTAGTCGCGCACGAAATCGAGCTCGGCATCGAGGGTCACGCGGTCGCTGCCGTTGCGCTCGGTATCGAGCACGTAGCGCAGCATGTCGGAAAAGTGGAAGAGCGCCGTCTCGGCGGCGGCCGGGTTGCGCTGGGTGAGGGCGATGATCGAGTGCAGGGTATTGAACAGGAAGTGGGGATTGAGCTTGTTGCGCAGGGCGCTCAGTTCGGCGGCGATCACGAGGTTCTGCGCCTCCTTCATCGCCAGGGCCTGCCGGTGCGCGCGGTCGCCGGCGCGGATCAGGTGGAAGATGCCGGCGGCGAGCAGGTAGGTCATGGCATGGTAGAGCAGCGGCCAGATGTACCAGCTGAGCGGCTTGCCGGCCTTGAAGATGGTCCAGAACGGCCCCTGCGCAACGATGGCGAAGGCAAGCGCCGCGGCGGTGTGGATGGCGAGGATCCTGGGCAGGCGCCAGGCCCGCCCTTCGAGCCAGCCGGTCAGGGGCCAGGCCAGCGCCAGCAGCAGGGCGGAAGGCAGCAGGCTGACGATCGTCAGCGCGAAGCGGCCGGCATCGAAGCGGCCGTCGGCGACGTTGTCGAGCTGGTCGGCAACGGCCAGGAAGACGGCGTAGGCCAGCCAGACGGCGATGTAGATCCGCCACATCAGGCTGTGGCGGGGTTTGTCCAGGGGCGATGTATTCATGCGCGGATTGTCGCCCGTGGGCGCGCGGGAAGGGGACGCCATGACGCGAACTGCGGGATCCGGTATCCGGATTGCGGGAAACCGGCGTCCCGGTCAGGGGCAGGGCAGGGTGATTGTCAGGCGGGTACGGCCGTGGCCCGTGTCCATGCTCACGCTGCCGCCCTGGACCTCGGCCATCAGGCGGATCGAGTAGGTGCCCAGGCCGTTGCCGCCGATCTTGCTTGACGCGGCATACTTCTCGAAGAAGCTGGCGCGCGCCGCTGGCGGCACCTCGCCCGCATTGTCGATCATGACGTGCAGGTTGCCGTAGCCCGGCGCGATGTAGACACTGACCTTGCCACCCGGCGGCGAAGCCTCGATGGCGTTCTTCAGTACGTTGTTGAACATCGAGTAGCACAGCAGCGGCTCGCCCAGGCACATCACGTCGTCCGGCGCCTCGTACTGCACCGTCACGTCCGAACCGCCGCAGGCGATCCCGACATGCTGGCACACGCGCCCCAGCATCTCGCCCAGGTCGAACATCTGCAGGGCCGCCTGGTAGCTTCCCTGCTCCATCTTGTAGACGTCGAGGGTGCGGTTGATCATCTCGAGCGCGTTCTCGGCCGCGGTCTCGATCATGTGGGCCTGCTCGCGCTGGGCCTCGGTGAGCGGGCTGACGAGCAGGGCCTGGCTGCCGTGCAGGGCCACCGCGATCGGGCTTTTCAGGTCGTGGCGGGTGATGCGCTCGACGTCCTCGCGCAGGCGCGCGTTCTCGATCAGGAGTTCGTTCTGGCGCTTGATGTCCTGCATGGCGGTAGCCAGCAGCAGGTGGGCCGACAGGCGCGCCTTCAGGATGGTGGGATCGGCCGGCTTGGACACGTAGTCCACCGCGCCCAGGCGCAGGCCGGCCACCACGTCCTCGGTGCCGTCGCGCGCCGACAGGAAGATGATCGGGATGTGGGCCGTCTTCGGATTGGCCTTCAGCTGGCGGCAGGTCTCGAAGCCGTCCATGATCGGCATCATGATGTCGAGCAGGATCAGGTCGATGTGGAAGGCGTCCGCGATCTCCAGCGCCTTCTTGCCGCTGATCGCGACCTTGATCGCGTATTCATCCTTCAGCACCCCGGCCAGCACCTCGATATTGGTCGGGATGTCGTCCACGATCAGCACCGTTGACTTCTTCACGCGCTCGCCGATCGGCGCATCCAGGCCGATGACGTTCGATTCGGGCAGCAGGGCCGGGGCCGGCGCCGGCGCCGGTGCCGGCGCTGGCGCTGGCGCGGCCGGGGCAGGCCGCGGCGCCGGCTGTGCGGGCCGGGCGAAGGGGTTCGGCGCCGTCTCCAGGGTCACCCCCAGCATATTCATGAACTTGCTGGCGAAGCTGTGCACCGTGAAGGGCTTGATCATGTAGGCGTTCACGCCGGCCTGCAGCGCGGTGCGCACCGATTGCGGGTTCGCCTCGGCGGTGAGCATCATGAAGGGCGTGTTGCCGTAGCGGTGGTCCGAGCGCATCCACTTGAGCAGGTCGATCCCGCTCATCACCGGCATGCCCCAGTCGCCGACGACGATATCGATCTGCTGCTTGCGCATGAGGTCCTGCGCGGTCTTGCCGTTATCGGCCTGGAACACGTTGAGGAAACCGAGTTCGGCCAGCACTTGGCGCACGTGGGTGCGGATCAGCAGGTAATCGTCGACGATGAGGATGGCAGCGGACTTGTCCATGATGTTTCTCTTACTTAAGTTTATGAAGTTTAGCAACTAATGATGGCCTCGCCTATGTGAAAAGTTGTCGCCGTTGTATGCATGCCAGCACTATTCCTGCACGATTCTTCGTGTTTCTGCGTAAATTTGCATGTTTTTGCGGGTTTCAGTAGAGTGGCGTGCATTCATAGGAGAGTCCATGCAGTTAGCCGAAGAAAGGCGCCAGGCGATCGTCGAGGCGGTCGAGCAGGAGGGGCGGGTCCTGGCCACCGAGCTGGCCCAGCGCCTGCACACATCCGAAGACACGATACGGCGCGACCTGCGCGATCTCGACGCCGCCGGCCTGCTGCGCCGCGTGCACGGCGGCGCGGTACGGCGCGGCGCGGCGCCCAGCTTCGGCGAGCGCATGGAAGCCGAACTGCCGCGCAAGAACGCGCTGGCCCGGATGCTGCGCGACTGCGTACGGCCAGGGGACACGGTGCTGATCGACGCCGGTTCCACCAACCTGGCGCTGGCGCGCCTGCTGGAAGACGGCCAGGCTGCGACCGTCGTGACCAACAGCCCCCAGGTGGCGCTGGCGCTGGGCGACTTCCGCCGCACCCGCGTGGTGCTGCTGGGCGGGACTTATCACGCGGCGCAAGGCGCCGTGATGGGGGCCTGGACCCTGGCCGAACTCCAGCAGCTGCGCGCCGACCTGTGCATCGTCGGCATCTGCGCGCTCGACCCCGAGCGGGGCCTGGCCACCGAAGACGCCGAAGAGGCGACCATCAAGAGCGCCATGCTGGCCGGCAGCACGCGGCGCGCGGCGGCGGTGCTCAACGAACGCCTGTTCGACAAGGCCTCCTTCCTGTTCGGCCGGCTGGCTGAACTCGACCACCTGGTGCTGGAAGCCGACGCGCCGCCCGACACCATCGCCCGCCTGCGCGAGTCGCACCCGGACCTCGACATCCAACTCGCAGCAAAGGCCCGCCCATGACCTCCACCACGACCTCCCTTTCCCGGGCGCGCTGGGCCATCTCCACCGTCTTCCTCCTCAACGGCGCCGGCATCGGCCTGTGGGCCGCGCACGTGCCGGTGGTGCAGGCGCGGCTCGGCATCGATACCGCGACCCTGTCCATGGTGCTGCTCACCATCGCGGCCGGCGCCCTGCTGGCCATGCCGATGATGGGGGGCTTCACGGCGCGCTGGGGCACGCGCCGCATGACGCTGGTCTCGGGCTTCCTCTTCGCCGCCATGCTGGGCATCCTGATGGGACTGAATGACCTGATCATCCTGTTCGTGGTGGCCTTCCTCTTCGGCGTCGGCAACGGCGCGCTGGACGTGGCCATGAACGCCAATGCCAGCGAAGTCGAGACGGCGCGCGGCATCCCGACCATGTCTTCCTTCCACGGTTTCTTCAGCCTCGGCGGCCTGCTGGGCGCGGCGCTGGGCGGCTTCGTGATCGGCCAGGGATGGGGCGACGGGCAGGGCGCGCTGGCGGCGGCGATTGCCACCGCGATCGCACTGGTATTCGCCGCGCCGCGCGTGATGTTCTTCGCGCCGGCCCATGGCGCCGGCAGCCACTTCGCCCTGCCGCGCGGGGCGGCGCTGGGCCTGGGCCTGCTGGCCCTGCTCTGCTTCGCGGTGGAGGGGGCGCTGGTCGACTGGAGCGCCCTGCTCATGCGCGAGCGCACCGGCGCCGAGCCGGCCAGCGCGGCGCTTGCCTACTCCGCCTTCTCGATCGCGATGGCGGCCTGCCGCTTCGCGGGCGACCGTATGATCCTGCGCTTCGGCGCCATGCGCGTCATGGTGCTGGGCGGCCTGGCGATGTTCGTGGGCCTGGCCACCGCGGTGCTGAGCACCCACTTCCTGCTGTCGGCCTGCGGCTTCGCCCTGATCGGCATCGGCGCAGCCAACGTGGTGCCGCTGCTGTTCGGCGCGGCCTCGCGCATTCCCGGCATGGGCGCCGGCGCCGGCGTGGCGGCGGTGGCGACCCTGGGCTACGGAGGGCTCCTGATGGCGCCCCCGGTGCTGGGCTATATCGCGTCGCACTCCAGCGTCATGGTGGCGCTGGGCATGCTGTCGCTGTCGGGTCTCGTCATCGCGATGAGCGCGGGAATCATCAAGCGCCAGGCCTGAGCATGTAGACTGGCGGCGGCATGTCGCCAGCAATCACACTATTCATCCAGGAGGAAGACAGGAATGTTCAATCACGTCATGGTCGGGACCAACGATATCGCACGCGCGAAACGCTTCTACGACGCCGTGCTCGGCGTGCTGGGCGCGGGTGCGCCTTTCGAGAACACCGCCCCGACCGGCCAGGCCCGCCTGTTCTACCGCCACGACGGCGCGGCTTTCTGCGTGTCCGAGCCGATCAACGGCGAAGCGGCCTGCCACGCCAACGGCGGCACCATCGGTTTCAAGTGCGGCTCGCCCGAGCAGGTGCAGCAGTTCCACGATGTCGCGATTGCGCATGGCGGGACCACCTGCGAGGAGCCGCCCGGCCTGCGCGAAGGCAGCCTGGGCGCCATGGTCCTGGCTTATGTGCGCGACCCGGACGGCAACAAGCTGTGCGCCGTGCACCGTCCGAAGAAGGCTTGAGAATGCACATGGCCCTGCCGCGCATGCGACAGGGCCATGTGGAAGGAGCGCTCGATCAGAAGATGAAGTCGCTCATCACCGGCATCGCCGTGTTGCCGTACATGGCGAAGGCCATGTCGGTGCCGCTGTTGAAGTTGCCGTCGCCGTTGACGTCGACCAGCATCCAGCCGTCGTCTTCGCCGTACATGGCGAAGGCCACCGAGCGGTTCACGCCGTTGTCGTTGAAGACGCCGGCGCCGTCCTTGATCGTCGACTGCAGGATGTGGTCGGTGTTCGACGCCACCTTGAACTTGGCGAACCCGTCACGGTTGGCGCCGGCCGCCAGGTGCAGGGCGGACAAGTCGATCTTGTCCGTGCCGACCTGGAAGTTGTTGATCACATCGTAGTCGTTGACCTGCTTGCTGCCCTGCGTGGCCCAGACCAGCTGCGAATCGCTGGCCTTGCTGAACACGATGGTGTCCTTCACCACCTTGTCGCGGTTCAGGATCACGTAGTCCTTCTCCCCGCCGTTACCCTGGAAGACGCCGCCGGCCGCGGTCGCCGTGTAGTAGTCGGTGCCCTGGCTGCCGAGGTAGTTCAGGCCCTTGCCGGCGGCGGCGGTGCTGCGCACCACGCCGTCGAAGTTGATGTCGCCGCTCGACGCCGAGGCGTTGAAGGTCTCGAGGGTGTCGGAGTAGATGCTGACCATGTCCAGGCTCGCATCGCCCGTCACGAGCACCGTCTTGCTGACCTGGGCATCCAGGAAGCCGAAGCTGTTCAGGTAGTCGGACGCGGCCCTGGCTTCATTCGTGCCGGTGGCCGGATTGTCGGGCTCCGTCTTGTTGACGGTGGAGTGCAGGATGATCGTCTCGATGTCCCTGGTCTCGAAGTTGTTGGCCTTGACCAGGCCGTTGGCGCGGTTGTCGGCATTCGCATCGTTCGCGCTCATGCTGATCGTCAGCCTGTCGTTGCTGCCGGACGCATCCTCCAGCGTGAACGTGATGTTGGCGCCGATGACGAAGTCGTCCGCCGGCGCGCCGGCGAGGTCGGGGTTGACATCCTGGCTGACCATCTCGATGCGCGAGTCGGCCCGGCCGTTGGTGAACTCGACGGGTCCGCGCAGACGTGCATGGGTGTGCAGGGTGGTGACGCTGCCGACCTTGTCGAGGTCATACACGCCTTTACCGCTCGAGAAATCCAGGATCTCGAAGTTGCTGTAGACCGGGCTGCCGGCGCCGATGAGGGCGGCGTCGTTCATCACCACGGTGTCGATGCCGGCGCCGCCGTCGACTTTCGCGCCGCCAAGGGCCGCGTGGGTGAAGTCGTAGCGGTCGTTGCCGGCGCCGAGGTCGACGGCCGCGTTGGCCGCCAGCGCGCCGCTCATCGAGACCAGGTCCGCACCAAGGCCACCCTTGACCGTCAGGCCCGCCGCGCTGGCCAGCTTGAGCGTGTTGGTGCCGCTGGACTGGGCGCCGTCGAAGGTCGTCAGCGAGGCGATGCCCGACAGGTCGCTGCTGAAATTGCCGGCGCCTTTCAGGCTCAGGGTCGCCAGCCTGTCGTCCGCCGCCAGCGCGGTGGTGGCGAGCTGGAAGTTGGTGGCGTTGTCGATATGCAGGGCCGTGGCCTTGGCTGCCGCGAGATTGATGTGCGAACCGACGCCGCCCTGCACGGCAAGCACCTGGAGGTAGACGGTCTTGGCGTTGGCATCGGTAACCGCCGCGCCGTTGCCGACTTCGCGCAGGCGCAGGTTCAGTTCGTGGTCCGCGGTGGCGTTGTCGATGATGGCGGCCTGGCTGGTGTCGCCGAGGCTGACGGCGGTCAGCGCATTGCCGTTCAGCGTGGCCACGCCCGTGTTGCCGGTCACGGAGACCGCGCGTCCGCCTTCGGTGGTGACGGCGCCGGCGCTCGTCCTGATGTCCATTTCGACCGCATCGGCAACCTTCACCCTGACCGCGCCGCCGGCGACGATCTTCACCTGCTCGAGGCCGCCGAAGCCGGACATGTCCCAGGCGCCGGCACTGCCGACGCCGCCCTTGGTGGCGATGTTGACCTGCTGGACGTTGGTCACCGAGACCTGGGCCGGACTGGCGCCTGCCAGCGCGCTGCCCTCATCGTTGATCGACAGGGTGTTGCGCCCGCCGCCGCCGTGGATGCTGTCCCCGGCCGAGAAGGTCGCGGCGGTCGCACTGAAGGTGTCGTTGCCGCCACCGCCCTTGAAGGCCACGCCGGTGTCCGCGTTGGCGCTCAGGGTGAACACGATCGGCGCCTTGCTTGCCGCGACGAAGCCGGCGGTCGCGGACTCCAGGCCGGCGGTGGCCGTGGCGAGGGATTCGTCCGTGGTGACGGCGGAAGTCAGCATCTTGGCATAGGCACTGGCCTCGTCGCCGTTGTAGGCGGCGCGCTCCGGATGCACGTCCAGCGCCTTCGTGAAGCTGGTCGCGAACTTGACCTTGTTGTTATATGCGACCAGGTCGTCGTTGCGTGCGCCCGCGGCGATGAAGGTCACGACGTCGTTGATGGTGATCTTCCGTTCGTCCAGCATCTTCGACCAGAAACTGACGCCTTCCAGCTCGCCGTCGCGGGCGAACAGGTTGCGTTAGACGGTGTTGACGATCTGGGGGGTGTTCATGCCGGCGAAGGTCTTCTTGTACTCGTCCGACGAAGCAAAGGCGGCGGTGACGATGGCCAGGCTGCCGCCCTGCGCTTCGATGACGGTTTGCCAGTGTGCCAGGCCGCCCGGATCCGCAGGGCGGTTGAAGTAGGCGACGTACAGTTGTTGGATCGTTTGTTCGTAGTTGGCCATGTCGGGCTCCAGATTGTGCTGGTTCATCTGATCGCCGACTGTCTCGTGCAGTCGACGGGATGACACATTCTGGCATCGCCCTTCGGACGATACTGCCCCTTCCAAGGGGTAAAGCATTCACCGTCTCAGGCGGCGCAGCTGCGAAAGCCGGAAAAGATGTCGTCGCGCTCCGGTGTGAAGAAATTCCGGTAACGTGGCGATCGCAGGCGCGGTGCGGTGGCGAAGGAAGCGCCGCGCAGGGCCTGGCGGCTGCCGAACCAGGGTGCCGAATACTCGCGGTAGCGGTCCGCCGCGAAGCCAGGGTAGGGGAGGAAGGGCGACGCCGTCCATTCCCACAGGCCGCCCCAGGCGAAGCCGGGATGCCCGGAGGCGGCCGCATACTCCCATTCCTCTTCACGCGGCAGGCGCCGTCCGGCCCAGTTGCACCAGGCCTCGGCCTCGTGCAGGGTCACGTGGCGCACCGGCGCTTCCGGGGCCAGCGCCTGCAGGCGCCCGAAGCGCATCTCCTGCCAATCCGCCCCTGCGCGCCGCCAGTAGCGCGGCGCCTCGCGGCCCTGCGCCGCCAGCCATGCGCGCCCGGCATCGCTCCAGTATGCCGGATCGCGGTAGCCGCCCGACTGCATGAAGGCGAGGTAGGCCGCGTTCGACACCAGGCCGGCATCGATCGCGAAGGGCGCGACGCAGAATGGCGCCGCCTGTCTTTCGTTGTCGAACACGAAGCCGCGCGACTGCTCGCCGCCACGGTCGAACCGGCCTCCGGTAAAGGCGATGTCGCCCCTTGCCGTCGCTTCCGGCGCATCGGATACGCCGGGAGGCGGCGCGGCGCCCAGGGTCTGCAAGGTGTAGAGCAGGGCTTCGCCATGCATATCTTCGTGCGTCAGCACCAGCCGGTAGGGATAGAGCGCGGCATCGTCGTCCGGCGTGCGCGCCAGGCGTGCGAGGATCGCGTCCAGCACGGCGCGGCAGTAGGCCTCGAGCGCATCGGGCGGGGGCAGGTCGAGCGTCCAGCGCGCCGCGTGCGCCACCGCGCCCGAGTCGAACAGGGTGTCGCCCCGGGTCAGCAGTGAGGCGCCCGCGGCATCGCCCGGTTGGGTGCCCATGGCTTCGCGCAGGACGAACCATTCGGCGAACCAGGCGATATGTCCCAGCTCCCACAGCGGCGGGTTGAGGATTGGCAGGCGTGGCACGCGCGCGGCCCGGTCGTAGCCGGCGGCGGCCAGCGCATCGAACAGCGATAGCGTGCGCCGCCGCGCATCGACCAGCGCGGCGGCAAGGGCCGCCGGTCCCATGTCGCGAAACGATGCGGCGCCTTCGCTCATGGCATGCTCAGGCATAGTGGCGCAGCACCGTGTAGACCCCATTCTTCGATTCGACCAGTGCGTAGCCGCCGGCCTGCCACAGCACCGGCGCACCGGCCTGCGGCGCCACCGCGCCGCCTGCGCGGCGCGCCAGCGTCACGTGCGGGCGATAGGCGCGCGCTTCCGGCGCCAGGCCGAGGGCGGCGAGGGCGCCGGACAGGCGCTGGTGCAGCGCCGGCAGTTCGGGCGGCGGCGCCGAAGGCTCCAGCACGGCAATCCCGTTGTGCCACAGGGCCGCGCGGTCGAGGACGAGCTGGAACGGCGTGAAAGGCACGGCGAAGCCCTCGAGGAGTTCGGGCAGCCGTTCGCTCGGCAGGACGCCGAGGAAGTGCAGGGTGACGTGCAGCTTGTCCGGATGGACCGGGGAAGCGGCCCCGGGCCAGGTCCATGCGTCGCGCCGCTCCGTGAGCTGGTGGCGCAGCGCCGGGTCGGGCCACAGGGCCAGGAACAGACGGGTGGTCTCGGGTTTCCCGTCCATGTCCGCTACCTCAGAAGCAGTGTTCCGGCGCCGGGAAGCTGCCGTCTTTCACCGCCGCCACATAGGCCGTCACGGCGCCGTCGATGCTGGCCTGGCCTTCCATGAAGTTGCGCACGAAGCGCGCCTTGCGGCCCGGGAAGACACCCAGCAGGTCGTGCATCACCAGCACCTGGCCGGAGCAGTCGGGACCCGCGCCGATGCCGATGGTCGGGATTTGCAGCAGGTTCGTGACTTCCTTGCCCAGTGCCGCCGGAATGGCTTCCAGCACCACCAGCGAAGCGCCCGCGGCCTGCAGCGCCAGCGCGTCGGCTTTCAGTTGCTCGGCCGCCGCGTCGGTCTTGCCCTGCACCTTGAAGCCGCCGAAGGCGTGCACGAATTGCGGGGTCAGGCCGATGTGGGCGCAGACGGGAATGCCGCGCTCGACCAGGAAGCGCACGGTCTCGGCCAGCCAGGCGCCGCCTTCGATCTTGACCATCTGGGCGCCGGCGCGCATCAGGGTGACTGCGTTGTTATACGCTTCCACCGGGGTGGTGTAGCTGCCGAAGGGCATGTCGGCCAGCACCAGGGCGAGCTTGTTGCCGCGGGCGACCGAGGCGGTGTGGTAGGCCACGTCGGCCACGGTCACCGGCAGGGTCGAATCGTAGCCGGCGCAGACCATGCCCAGCGAATCGCCGATCAGCAGCACTTCCACCCCGCAGCGGTCCATCAGCGAGGCGAAGCTGGCGTCGTAGGCGGTCAGCATGGTGATCTTGTCGCCTGCCGCGCGCATGGCGAGCAGCGAGGGCGCGGTCACGGCCTTGCGCACCGGCTTGGGTGCGTCGTTGGCGGCTGGGTCCTGGCCCTGCAGATAAGCGCTCATGGGAATCCTTTAAAACGATCGTTCGGAAAACGCGTAGTGTAATCCGAGCGCGCCGAATGTGCAGGAAAGCGTCTAGGACCGGAAAATAAAGTACACCGCCCCGACCAGGCACAGCGCCGCCCAGACATAATCGAGCTTGAAAGGCTCGTTCATGTAGAGCATGGCGAAGGGCACGAAGACGGACAGCGTGATCGCTTCCTGCATGATCTTCAGCTGCGCCAGGCTGAATTGCGTGTGGCCGATGCGGTTGGCCGGCACCTGCAGCAGGTATTCGAACAGGGCAATGCCCCAGCTGATGAGCGCGGCGATGTACCAGGCGCGGTTGTTGAGGCTCTTCAGGTGGCCGTACCACGCGAAGGTCATGAAGATGTTCGACAGCACCAGCAGGCCGGCGGTCTGGAACCAGATGGGAAGACCCATGTCAGAAGACTTTCTTCACCGCCTGGCTGGCCACCAGCGGCAGGTAATCGTGGATGGGGCCGACGCCAGGGATGACGATGTCGGGTGCGATCTCGGCCAGCGGCGCCAGCACGAAGCCGCGCTCGTGCATGCGCGGGTGCGGCACGGTGAGGGTATCGCTGTCGATGCGCTGCTCGCCGTAGAGCAGCAGGTCGAGGTCGAGGGTGCGCGGGGCGTTGCGGTAGGGGCGCTCGCGGCCGTGCACCTGTTCGATGTCCTGCAGGGCCGCCAGCAGTTCGCGGGGATCGAAGGCGGTGTCGATGCAGGCCACCGCGTTGATGTAGTCGGGACCGCTCGAGTCGACCGGCGCGGTGCGGTAGAGACCCGAGGTCTCGATGACCGTGGTGCCCTCCAACAGGGCAAGCCTGCGCAGCGCGTCCAGCACATTGGCCTGCGCGTCGCCCAGGTTGGCGCCGATCCCGACGTAGGCGATCATTCCTCGCCGCCGCCCTGTGCCGGCGCCGCGCCTTCGCCGCCGTTGGAACGGCGCGGACCACGGCGCGGCGGGCGCTTGCGCTTTTGTGGTTCGCCACCGCGACCCGCGCCGGCTTCGCCATTGCGCGGACGCGCATTCGCGGCCGCCAGCAGGGCTTCGCGCTCGCCGCCCTCGGCCGCATAAAAGGCCGTCCACCATTCGCCGACTTCGCCCGGCAGCTCGCCCGATTCGCAGCGCAGCAGCAGGAAGTCGTAGCCGGCGCGGAAGCGCGGGTGCTCGAGCAGTTTATAAGGCGCCTTGCCGGTGCGGCGCTCGAAGCGCGGCTGCATGGCCCAGATGTCGCGCATGTCGGTGGCGATGCGGCGCTGCAGGGCCAGGTTCTCGGTCTGGGTTTCCAGCACGTCGTCGGCCGCCAGGTGCAGGGCCGGAATCGGCGCTTCGCCGGCGGCGCGGTAGGCGTTCCACTTCTCCAGCACCTGGTGCCACAGGAGGGACGCGAACAGGAAGCCCGGCGAGACGCCCTTGCCGGCCTTGACGCGGCCGTCGGTCGATTCCAGGGCCAGGGTGACGAACTTCATGCCGATCGGCTGCTCCAGCACCACGTCGAGCAGCGGCAGCAGGCCATGGTGCAGGCCGGCGGAACGCAGCTCCTTCAGGCAGGCCAGAGCGTGGCCGGACAAGAGGAGCTTGAGCATCTCGTCGAACACGCGCGCCGCCGGCACGTTGTCGATCAAGGGGGCCATGACGGGGATGGGCGCGCGCGTGGTCGGCTCGATGGTGAAGCCGAGCTTCGCCGCGAAGCGCACCACGCGCAGCATGCGCACCGGGTCTTCGCGGTAGCGCGCTTCCGGCATGCCGATGATGCGCAGGGTTTTCGCGCGGATGTCCTCGATGCCGCCGTGGTAGTCCAGCACCGTTTGCGTGGCAGGGTCGTAGTACATCGCGTTGATGGTGAAGTCGCGCCGCGCCGCGTCCTCGTGCTGGGGACCGAAGTTATTGTCGCGCAGGACGCGGCCGTGTTCATCCTTGGGCGCGTTGTCGCTGCCGTTGCCGCGGAAGGTCGTCACTTCCAGCAGGTCCTGGCCGAACATCACGTGCACGATCTGGAAGCGGCGGCCGATGATGAAGGCGCGCCGGAACAGGCGCTTGACCTGCTCGGGCGTGGCGTCGGTGGCGATGTCGAAGTCCTTGGGCTTCACGCCCAGCAGCAGGTCGCGCACGGCGCCGCCGACGACGAAGGCCTTGAAGCCGGCTTCCTGCAGGGTCTGGGTGACCGTGATCGCATTGCGCGACACCAGGCGCGGGTCGATCTTGTGTTCGTCCGGGCCGAGGATCACGGCCTGGGTCGGGTCGCGTCCGTCGTCTTTCACGCCAAGGATTTTGCGGATGAATTTCTTAATCATTGAATAGATGGATGGTTGGCCAACCCTGCGCCTGCGCATGGGCGGCGAGCTTCGCGCTCGGGTTGGTGGCGACCGGGTGGCTGACGATCGAGAGCAGCGGCAGGTCGTTGTGCGAGTCGCTGTAGAAGTGGCAGCGCGCGAAGTCCTCGTAGCGCGCTCCTAACCGTTCCAGCCACGCGTGCATGTGGGTGATCTTGCCGGGGCCCGAGGTCGGCGTGCCGACCAGTTTTCCGGTGAGGTTGCCATCCGCGTCGTACTCCGGCATCGCGCCGATGTGGTGCTCCACGCCGAAGCGCGCCGCGATCGGCGCCGTGATGTGGTAGTTGGTCGCGGTGATGATGGCCACCAGGTCGCCGGCCGCCTGGTGTTCGCGCACCAGCGCCAGCGCCTTCGGCCGGATCGCCGGTTCGATGACTTCCGCCATGTAGCGCGCGTAGATGGCGTCCAGCTCGGCGCGCGGGAAGCGCGCCAGCGTGCCGAGGGCGAACTCGAGGTATTCGACCGGGTCGAGCCTGCCTTCCTGGTACTGGGCGAAGAACGCGTCGTTGCGGCGGCGGAAGGAGGTTTCGTCCACGGCGCCAATGCGGACCAGGAACTCGCCCCATTCATAGTCCGAATCGATCGGCAGCAGGGTATGGTCGAGGTCGAACAGCGCAAGGTTTTTCATTCTTTGGTTTCCGACTGCTGGTTTTCTTGCAGCAACAAATCACGCAGCAGCGGCAGGGTGACCGGGCGCTGGGTCTCGAGCGAATACTGGTCGAGGGCGTCCAGCATCGTCGCCAGCGACCGCATGTCGCGCTTGAAGTGAGACAACAAATAGGGTAACACGCTGGCCGACAGCGTCAAACCGCGCGCTTCGGCAGCCTGGGTCAGCGCCGCGATCTTCTCGTCGTCCGACAGGCCCTTGATCTGGTAGACCAGGCCCCAGCCCATGCGCGTGCGCAGGTCTTCGCGCACCTGCAATACGCCGGGCGGCACCGGGCCGGTGCAGACCATGTAGGCGCCGTGCTCGCGCACCTGGTTGAACAGGGCGAAGGCGTCGATCTGGCGCTGCGGCGTCAGGCGGTCGGTGTCGTCGAGCAGGTAGAGCGTGACGTCCGGGCTGTGCACGAACTGGTCTTCCGGCGCGTCGCAGGCGATGTAGCGCGAAGCCGGGCTGGCCGCGAGGGCCTGCAGCAGGTGGGTCTTGCCGGCGCCGGTGTCGCCCCACAGGTAGGCGAAATGCTCGCGCGAAGCACGCTGCGCGAACTGGTGCATCAGGTGCGCCAGTTCGGCATTCTCGCCCACCTGGAAGGTGTCGAGGCTGTGCGCCGGCTCGGCGCCTAAATCGAGCACCAGCTGCTTCATGGGACGATCGAGCCTGTGCTGGAGTTCATTACGCCACCGCCAGCCAGAGCGCCAGGCGGAACGTGGATGGTGCGGGCTCCGGGGTCAGGAAAAAGGGCATGCCGATATTGTTATTCTGTTAATCCGAGTAGAAACGGAAGTTCGATAGAGGCTGTTTTGCTAAAATAGCGGATTGACCAGGTTTGGGTCGCCGCCTTCTATTTTACCGCCTCCGCTGCCAAATACCATGAGCCAACCATCTAATGTTTCCCTCTCCTACCGCGACGCCGGCGTCGATATCGATGCGGGCGACGCCCTGGTCGAAGCGATCAAGCCCTTCGCCAAGCGCACCATGCGCGAAGGCGTCCTCGGCGGCATCGGCGGCTTCGGCGGTCTGTTCGAGATCAGCAAGAAGTACAAGGAACCGGTGCTGGTCTCCGGTACCGACGGCGTCGGCACCAAGCTCAGGCTCGCTTTCGAACTGAATCGCCACGACACCGTCGGCATCGACCTGGTCGCCATGAGCGTGAACGACATCCTGGTGCAGGGCGCCGAGCCGCTGTTCTTCCTCGACTACTTTGCATGCGGCAAGCTGGACGTGCCGACCGCCACCGCCGTGGTCAAGGGCATCGCCCAGGGCTGCGAAGAGTCGGGCTGCGCCCTGCTGGGCGGCGAGACCGCCGAGATGCCGGGCATGTACCCGGACGGCGAATACGACCTGGCCGGCTTCGCCGTCGGCGCGGTGGAAAAATCGCAGATCATCGACGGCAGCAAGATCGTCCCGGGCGACGTGGTGCTGGGCCTGGCCTCGTCGGGCATCCACTCGAACGGCTACTCGCTGGTGCGCAAGATCATCCAGGTGGCCAATCCCGACCTGGAAGCCGATTTCCACGGCCGTAAACTGAGCGACGTGCTGATGGCGCCGACCCGCCTCTACGTCAAGCCGATCCTGGCCCTGATCCAGGCCATGGAAGTGAAGGGCCTGGTGCACATCACCGGCGGCGGCCTGGTCGAGAACATCCCGCGCGTGCTGGCCGATAACCTGAGCGCCGTCCTCGATGCCAAATCGTGGACCATGCCGCCGCTGTTCCAGTGGCTGCAGCAGCATGGCGGCGTGGCGGATGCCGAGATGCACCGCGTGTTCAACTGCGGCATCGGCATGACCGTGATCGTGGCGAAGGAGAATGCAGATGCGGCGATGGCCCAGCTGCAGGCTGCGGGCGAGACGGTGTATCGCATCGGCGAGATCCGTGCGCGCGAAGAAGGCCAGGCGCAGACCGTCGTGCAGTAATTTTTTCTGCTGTCGATGAAACGGGCGCCTCGGCGCCCGTTTTTGTTTTGCAGTACGTAGGGTGGGCGGGTCTTCCCGCCCACGCGGTGATAGTCGGACTATGAATAGTCGCGCGGGCAGCACTACCGTGATTTGGACGCGTGGGCGGAGGACCGCCCACCCTACGAAACGGGCTAGCGTGCGGCGCCAATGTGCTTGTCCAGGAACTTCTCCACCCGTCCCCAGAAGTCCACCCGGGTCGACAGCTGCGACCAGCCATGTCCTTCCTCGGGATAGACCACCCATTCCACCCCCTTGTTGTGGCTCGCCACCGCGTCGCGGAACTTGTTGCCGTGGTAGAGCGGCACGCGGCGGTCCGAGGCGCCGTAGGCCATCAGCACCGGCTGGGTGATGCGCGCCGCCTGCTCGATCGGCGACGTCGCCTTGAGCTGGGCCGCGTCCTTGACCTGGTCGCCCACCAGCAGCGGCATGCCGTGGATGCGCCAGTCGTCCTGCAGGTCGGACTTGAAGCTCCAGTGGCCGTCGTAGAGCAGGTTGATGTCGGTGACGCCGAGGTAGTTGACCGCGCACTTGTACAGGTCCGGATCCTTGACGAGGCCCATCAGCGCCGCATAGCCGCCATAGCTGCCGCCCGCGATGCAGATGCGCTTCGGGTCGGCGTAGCCCTGGGCGATCGCCCAGCGCGCGCCGTCGGCGATATCGTCCTGCATCGCCAGGCCCCACTGTTTCCAGCCGGCGCGGTAATGGGCCTGGCCGTAGCCGATGCTGCCGCGGTAGTCCGGCTCCAGCACCGCGTAGCCGCGCGAGGCCAGGAACTGGGTTTCGCCATTCCAGCCCCAATGGTTGCCGCGGACATAAGGACCGCCGTGCACAAGCATCACCAGCGGCAGGTTCTTCCTCGCGCCGCCGGCCGGGATGGTCAGCAGGGCCGGGATCTCGCGGCCGTCGCGCGCCTTGTAGCGCACCGGCTCCTGCCGCGCCGCGCGGGCCGGGTCGATGCCCGCGCGGCTCGCCCCGATCGGGATCAAGGCGCCGGTCTTCGGGTTGTAGACCCGGTAGTAGTCCGGACGCGTGTCCGAATACGAGCGCACCAGCACCCACTGCGCATCCGCCCGCGAGGGCGCCGTGATGGTGTTGACGGTGCCCGGCAGCTGCTTGTCGACGGCTCCCTGGACGGCCTGCATCTCCTTGTCGAACCAGATGTTGGCGTAGGCGTCGGTTTCGAACAGGACGCCCAGCACCTTGCCGCGCCTGCTCACCAGGCCGCCGGTGAAGTCGTAGCCGCGGGTGGCCACGAGCGGCTGTGGATCGAGCTTGCCCGCAGCCAGGTCGAAGGTGTGCAGTGAGGCGGTGTCCCTGCCCGCCTGCGCCAGCACGAACAGGGTGCCGTCAGGGCCGAAGCCGACCGGTGTGAAAGCGCCACGGCTGCCGCCGTAGGTATTGAACTGGGCGACCGTGCGCCATTCCTCGCTGGCCGGGTCGCGGTAATGGATGGTGGTCTTGCCGCCTTCGTTTCGGGTAGCCATGCGCGGCTCGCCGGCATTGTCGAGCAGCCAGGTGTCGACGTCGCCAGGGCGCTTGACCGGTCTGGTCTGGCCGGTCACCGTATCGAGGTGCAGCAGGCCGACGGTGCGCAGCTCGCCGAGCTGGTTCCATTCGGGGGCGGTGACATAGACCCAGTTCGAGTCCTGGGCGCCGTGCTGGCTCAACATCTCGGTGTTCCAGGGCAGGATGCGCCGGTTGATGCGGCTGCCCGATTCGTTGGTCTCAACGGGCGAACGGCGGTCCGCCAGCTGGCGCATCGCCGAACCATCGCGGTTAACCGCGTACAGGCCGCTGGCCAGGAAGCGCCCGCCTTCGCCGACCTGCTTGTCGCTGACGTTGAACAGCAGGCGATCGTCGTTCACCCATTGGAATTCGAGGATGTCGACGTCCTTGTAGCTGGCGACGACGCGCGGTTTCTGGTCCTGCAGGTCGACCACGACCAGCGCGTCGCGCCGGCCCGGCGCGCCAGAGATCGCGGCCAGGTAGCGCCCGCTCGGCGACAGCGTCGCATTTTGCAGCAAGGGGTTGGAAAAGAAGGCTTCGACCGGCACCGGCGCCTGGGCCTGGGCATGGACCGCGGGCGCGGCGAGCAGGGTGAGGATGGCTGCGGCATGCAGCGAACGGGCAAGAATGGACGTCATATCGGCTTGTGTTAATCGTGGTGAGCCAGGTAGGCGGCATCACGATATCAGCAATGCGGCGCCGATAGAATGGCGCGGCATGCTTTCATGCCGCACGCATGCCTGCCGCTCAGGATTCCTGTTCCGGCGCGCGGATGTAGTCGACCATGCCCAGGTTCGCCTGGCTCGGCGGAGCGCTGAGCAGGCTGCCTGCGACGGTCGCCAGCAGGCCGGCCGGCACCCCGAACACGCCCGCCGCCAGCGGCTGGATGCCCAGCCAGGACGCGTCCAGGCTGCCGCCCAGGGTGGGGCTGGCGCGCAGCATGTACCACAGGCAGACCATCAGGCCAGTCACCATGCCGGCGATCGCCCCGGTGTGGTTGGCGCGCTTCCAGAACACGCCCAGCACCAGCACGGGGAACAGCGTGGAACCGGCCAGCGAGAACGCCGCGCCGACCAGCGACAAGATGTCGGCCGGCCTTTGAGACGCCGCATAGGCCGCGATGAAGGCCACCGCCAGCAGCAGGAGCTTGGAGATCGTCACCCGCTTCTGGGTCGAGGCGCCCGGGTCGACCATCTTGTAGTAGACGTCGTGCGAGAGCGCGTTGGAGATCGCCAGCAGCAGGCCGTCCGCCGTGGACAGCGCCGCCGCCAGGCCGCCGGCCGCGACCAGCCCCGAGATCACATAGGGCAGGCCGCCGATCTCCGGCGTGGCCAGCACCAGCACGTCGGCGTCGATCGCGAGTTCCGCCAGCTGCACGATGCCGTCGCCGTTGATGTCGGTCACCTGGATCAGGGGACTGACCTTGTCCACGCTGGCCCAGTAGGAAATCCAGGTCGGCAGGGAAGAATAATCACTGCCCACCAGCGAGGTATAGATGTCGTACTTGGCCAGCACGGCCAGCGCCGGAATGGTCAGGTAGATCAAGAGGATGAAGAACAGGGTCCAGAACACCGATACCCGGGTCTCGTTGACCGAAGGCGTGGTGTAGGCGCGCATCAGGATGTGGGGCAGGGCGGCGGTGCCAAACATCAGGCAGAACACCACGGCCAGGAAGTTGTTGCGGCGCTTGTCCGATTCCGCTTCGGTGGCGCCGGGGAAGGGCGTGGCGTGCGGTTCGGGTGGACGCGCCCGCGCCAGGTTGGCGTCGCGCTGTTCCTGCCACACCGTGCGCGCCTCGTCCAGCGAACCCGGGTAGGTGTTCAGGTCGCGCTCGGCCTGGCGCACCTCGCCCAGCGAGGCGTTGCGGGCCCGGACCTCGGCCAGGGCGCGCTGGGCTTCCAGCTTGCCCGCTTCCCAGGAGGCCGGCAGCGCCGCGATGCGCTGGGTGTACTCGTCGGCGCGGCGCCGGAATTCGGCGCGCACCTGTTCTTCGCGCGGGTCCCTGGCCAGCTGCGCTTCGCGCTGCGCCAGCTTGGGCAGGAGCGAGCCGTAGGCCACCTGCGGCACTGGGTTGTCGGCGTGCTTGGCCGACAGCCAGATCGTCGGAATCAGGAAGGCGACCAGCAGGATGATGTACTGCGCCACCTGGGTCCAGGTGATGCCGCGCATGCCGCCCAGGAAGGAGCACACCAGGATGCTGGCCAGGCCCAGGAAGATGCCGACCGAGAAGTCGACCCCGGTGAAGCGCGAGGCGATCAGGCCGACCGCGTAGATCTGCGCCACCACATAGGTGAAGGAGACCACGATGGTGGCGCCGACCGCGAGCGCGCGCACCGGTCCGCCGCGTCCGCCTGCCCCGCCGCCGTAGCGCGCCGCCAGGAAGTCGGGGATGGTGTACTGCGCGAATTTACGCAGGTAGGGCGCGATGAGCAGGGCCACCAGCACGTAGCCTCCGGTCCAGCCCATGATGTAGGCGAGGCTGTCGAAGCCGTACAGGTACAGGCCGCCGGCCAGGCTGATGAAGCTGGCCGCCGAGATCCAGTCGGCGGCCGTGGCCATGCCGTTGAACAGGGCCGGCACCCGGCGTCCGGCCACGTAGTATTCGGTGACGTTGGAGGTGCGCGCGATCACGCCGATGGTGGCGTACAGGGCGATGGTGGCGAACATGAAGACGTAGCCGATCCACAGGCGCGGCATGCCTTCCTGCTCGAGCAGGGCCAGCGCCACCAGGAACAGCGCGAAGCAGCCGGTGTACCAGAGGTAGTAGCGCGACAGCTTGCGGAAGTAGGGCGGCTTCTTCGCGCTCACGCATCCTCCCTGTTCGAGCCCGGCAGGTCCAGGTGGCGGCGGTCCAGCACCCGCATGCGCCAGGCATAGAAGGCGATCACGGCCAGCGACACCAGCGAGGCGCCCTGGGCCGCCATGTAGAAGGACAGCGGCCAGCCGAACACGGACAAATGCGACAGTTCGCGCGCGAAGAAGATGGTGCCGAAGCAGGTGAGCAGCCACAGGACCAGCAGGACCAGGGTCATGCGCCGCGTGCGCTCCCAGTGGGCGGCGCGGGCGGCCAGCAGGCGCGCGTGGTTGGAATCAGTCGGCATCGAGGGGTTCCTGGACGGGGGGCGGGAAGGTCAGGCGGAACAGGCTCCCGGGGTACTTCTTGGAATGGCTGCGCGGGTTGTTGAAGATGTCGATCTCGGCCCCGTGCTGCTGGGCGATCTCGCGCACGATGGCCAGCCCCAGGCCGCTGCCCTGCACATTCGTGCCGAGAATGCGGTAGAAGCGCTCGAACACGTGGGCGCGCTCGGTGGGGGCGATGCCGGGACCGGTGTCCTCGACCTCGAGCAGGGCCTGCTCGCCGTCGCGCCGCACCCGCACCGTCACGCTGCCACCGGAGGGCGTGTAGCGCAGCGCGTTGTCGATCAGGTTCGACAGCAGTTCGCGCAGCATCAGGGCGTTGCCGGCGATCGGCAGCGGCTTGTCCTGCGGTTCTTCGGGCAGTTCGAGGCCAAGGTCGATCTGGGCGGCAAACGAGGCCTGCACCCAGTCCTGCACGGTGGCGCGCGCCAGCTGGGCCAGGTCGATCTCCTCGAAGGCCAGGCCGGCGTGCGGCTGGTTCTCGGCGCGCGCGAGCGCCAGCAGCTGGTTGACCAGGCGGGTGGCCGATTCCGAACTCGTGGCCAGCTGCTCGAGCGAGCGGTGGATCTCGCCGGGGTCGACCTGGCGCAGGGCCAGCTCGGACTGCATGCGCATGCCGGCCAGCGGCGTCTTCATCTGGTGGGCGGCGTCGGCGATGAAGCGCTTCTGCATCTCCACGGTCTGGGCCAGGCGTTCGAGCATGTCGTTGAAGGAGCCGACCAGCGGCGAGATCTCTTCCGGCACCTGGCGCGGATCGATCGGCGACAGGTCGTCCTGGGGCCGGGCGCGGATGCGTTGCTGCAGCTCGGCCAGCGGAGACAGGCCGCGCGAGAGGGCGAACCAGACCAGGGCCAGGATCACCG
This sequence comes from Massilia sp. BKSP1R2A-1, assembly GCF_050586525.1. Classification (NCBI taxonomy): domain Bacteria; kingdom Pseudomonadati; phylum Pseudomonadota; class Betaproteobacteria; order Burkholderiales; family Oxalobacteraceae; genus Massilia; species Massilia sp. BKSP1R2A-1. The sequence goes on from NZ_JBOBRE010000017.1 coordinate 68,699, forward strand.
GCAGGATGATGAACTGGGGCAGGATCACGCCCTTGATGATCTCGTTGGCCAGGTGGGCACGCTTGTCCAGGGTCTCGGCCACCTGCACCAGGGCCAGCTCGGGCTCCGCGCCCTTGCCGGGCTCGCGCAGCGGGTCCAGGTTCACATAGGAATAGGCGACCCGCACCGGCGTGCCGTGGATGCTGTCGTTGCGGAAGGAGACGGCGCCGCCGCGCGCCTGGTCGTCGCTGCTGCCGGCGCGCGGGCGCGGCAGGTCGCGGTCGCCGTCCAGGTGCAGTCCGGCCGGGCCGCTGATCTGGAAGTAGACGCTGTCGACGTCGTCGGCGCGAAGCACGTCGCGCGCGCTGCCGGGCAGCTGCACCACGGGCTTGCCGGACACGGTGCGGATCTGCTGCGACAGCACGGTCACGCGGTCTTCGAGGGCGTCGTCGAAGGGCTGGTTGGCGATCGACTTCGCCACCAGGTAGGTGATGGCGATGCTCATCGGCCACAGCAGCAGCAGCGGCGCCAGCATCCAGTCGAGGATCTCGCCGAACAGCGAGTGGCGGATGTTCTCGTCCGGCTCGGGATTGGGCGGGACGTAGAGGGGAGCGGCCTGCTGCGGCGGCTCCGGAGGACCGGCTTCCAGCCCGGCGTCGCGATCGTTCACTTGCTCTCTGGCGTAGGAGTGCGCGGGGTATCCGAGTATTTTTCGAGGCAGTAGCCAAGGCCGCGCACGGTGGCGATGCGCACGCCGCCGACCTCGATCTTCTTGCGCAGGCGGTGCACGTAGACCTCGATGGCGTTGTTCGAGACTTCCTCGCCCCATTCGCACAGGTGGTCGACCAGCTGCTCCTTCGAGACCAGGCGTCCGGTGCGCGCCAGCAGCACTTCCAGCAGGCCGAGCTCGCGCGCCGACAGGTCGAGCATCTGGTCGTTGATATAGGCGCTGCGGCCGACCTGGTCGTAGACCAGCGGTCCGTGTTTCACGACAGTGGGGCCGCCGCCGGCGCCGCGGCGGGTGAGGGCGCGCACCCGCGCCTCCAGCTCGGACAGGGCGAAGGGCTTGGCCATGTAGTCGTCGGCGCCCAGGTCCAGGCCTTCGACGCGCTGCTCGACCGAATCGGCGGCGGTGAGGATCAGCACCGGCAGGAGCGAGGAGCGGGCGCGCAGGCGGCGCAGCACTTCCAGGCCGGACAGCTTGGGCAGGCCGAGATCGAGGATGAGGAGGTCGAACTCCTGGGTGGACAGGGCCGTGTCGGCATCCTGGCCGTTCTTGACGCAATCGATGGCGTAGCCGGACTGGCGCAGCGACCGCGTTAATCCATCGGCAAGTACGCTATCATCTTCGGCGAGCAAAATTCGCATGGGGACCTCGGTAGAACATTTAGACCAGAACGGCCCCTATTGTGTTTGATTTATCGCAACAATGCGAGCCTACCACACCGCCATTTTTCGCTTGCCTAAACTACTGGATTTATATACAGTAGTAACTCTTGATTTGCGTGGTAGCGCCCCTACCTTGCCTACTCCACAGCTGAAAGTACACCATGGACGACAAAAAAACCGCATTAAACGTCGCTGAAAAGGGCAAGGCACTCGCAGCCGCCCTGGCGCAGATTGAAAAGCAGTTCGGCAAGGGCTCGGTCATGCGCATGGACACCAGCGCACCGGTCGAGGAAGTGCAGACTGTTTCCACCGGCTCGCTGGGCCTGGACATCGCGCTCGGCGTCGGTGGCCTGCCGCGCGGCCGTATCGTCGAAATCTACGGTCCGGAATCGTCGGGTAAAACCACCCTGACCCTGCAGACCATCGCCCAGATGCAAAAGCTCGGCGGCACCTGCGCCTTCATCGACGCCGAGCACGCGCTCGACGTGACCTACGCGCAAAAGCTGGGCATCAACCTGGGCGACCTGCTGATCTCGCAGCCGGACACCGGCGAGCAAGCCCTCGAAATCACCGACGCCCTGGTGCGTTCGGGTTCGGTCGACCTCGTGGTCATCGACTCGGTGGCGGCGCTGACCCCGCGCGCCGAGATCGAAGGCGACATGGGCGACTCGCTGCCGGGCCTGCAGGCACGCCTGATGTCCCAGGCGCTGCGCAAGCTGACCGGCTCGATCAACCGTACCAACACCCTGGTCATCTTCATCAACCAGATCCGTATGAAGATCGGTGTGATGTTCGGCAGCCCGGAAACCACGACCGGCGGTAACGCGCTGAAGTTCTACGCCTCCGTGCGCATGGACATCCGCCGTACCGGTTCGATCAAGTCGGGTGACGAGGTGATCGGTAACGAAACCAAGGTCAAGGTCGTCAAGAACAAGATCGCGCCGCCGTTCAAGGAAGCCCACTTCGACATCCTGTACGGAGAAGGCACCTCGCGCGAAGGCGAAATCCTGGATCTGGGCGCCGACAACAAGATCGTCGAGAAGTCGGGCTCCTGGTACTCCTACAACGGCGAACGTATCGGCCAGGGCAAGGACAACGCCCGCCTGTTCCTGAAAGAGCGTCCGGCACTGGCACGCGAAATCGAGAACAAGGTCCGTGTCGCCCTGGGCGTGCGCGAACTGCCGCCGGTCGCTGCTGAAGACGGCGGCAAGGACGGCGGCAAGCCGAACCTGAAGGCAGTCGGCGAGTAATCGCCGGGTCGCTAAAACGCCGGACCGCCTGGAGTATCAGTAGCACATGCCAGCACCCCAGCTCAGCCTGAAAGGACGCGCGCTTCGTTTCCTCTCGATGCGCGAACACAGCCGGCTCGAGCTGGGCCGTAAGCTGGCCCGTTATGCCGAGGAGGGCGATGATGTGGAAGCCCTCCTCGATTTCCTTGAAAAGAACAACTGGCTGTCGCAGGAAAGGTTCGCCGAATCCCTGATCAACAGGAAGGCGGGCCGTTTCGGTAACAGCCGCGTCATGGCCGAGCTCCAAAGCCATGGCGTTACCGGCGAAGCACTGGCCGAGATCAAGGCCGAGCTCGCCGACAGCGAAACGACGCGCGCCATCGAAGTGTGGCGGCGCAAGTTCGGCACCGTCGCCGCCGATGCGGCCGAGCGTGCCAAGCAGATGCGTTTCCTGCTGCAGCGTGGCTTCTCCCAACGCGCTGCCCGGATCGCAATGCAGGGCGCTCCCGACGACGACGAGCTGTAGGCAGGTTTGTAGTTCGAGCCTGCTGTCCCTGACGAGCCGGCCTGGCCCCAGGCTTGCTCCGACGATATGCCAGGCGCGGCCGCAGGCCTGTCCATATCACCCTCATTCTCGCGCTCCCGCTCGGGCAGCGCAGCTCCGGCGCCAGCGTGGAGCGTCATTCCCGATATGCCCAGGCATATTCCTCAACGGGCGATGGCGCTGCACGCTGGCGCTTGTCTGTTGACCTTTCGTAGCCCCCCGCCCGATACCGACCCATCGCGCCCCCGGGCCGCGACTCCGCTTCTCGTAGGGTGGGCAATCCTTTGCCCACGCGTTCAAATGGCAGGGCCTTGCCCGTCGCATCCGTGAGTTGAACGCGTGGGCGGAGGACCGCCCACCCTACCGACATTGGTCGGACGACGTGGTGGCCGCGGAATGACGGCTTTCCAGAAGCATAGGTAACACCCGTCTAGCGACATGGGTAACACCCGTCTCGGGACATAGGTAACACTTGTCCGGCACCCTTCAAACTCATCAATTGGTCCGGCCACCCAAGCAACCCGTCTAGCCAGACGCAATATTGCCCACTCAGCAAGAAACCCATCGTGAATACGCTGCAACGCGGCAAAAACGCTTCTGTTGCAGTGCAACCGGTAAGACCCTGTGCTAAACTTTCACGGTTTAAGCAGCGCCGCATGAGCGGTTGTTGTCGTAGAAGCTACGGCAACGTGCATGAAGCACACTGGCTGCACCACTAACCGCCGCGCAAGCGGCATTGGTTTTTATGCCCCTGTCTCCTCCCGTATCGCGCTCGCTCCGGCATACGCGCGCCATCACTGTCGAAGCCTTTGCGCGCGACGATGGCCTGTGGGATCTGGACGCCAGTATCCGCGACGTCAAAACCCGTGACATCGAGCTCGGCTCGGGCATTCGCCCGGGCGGCCTGCCCGTGCACGACCTCAAGCTGCGCGTCACCATCGACCGCAATCTGACCATCGTGGATGCGGAAGCTGCGTCCGACGCGGTTCCCTATCCCGGTTTCTGCGAGGCGATCGGCCCTGCTTACAAAAAGCTGATCGGCCTGTCGTTGATGAACCATTTCCGGCTGCACCTGAAAGACCGCCTGTCCGGCGTGCTCGGCTGCACCCATCTGACCGAATTGGCCCAGGTGCTGCCCACCGCAGCGCTGCAGGCCTTTGCCGACGAGGAGTTCGAAACCCGCGACGGCGCCGACGACAACTCGGCCAAACGGCCCTTCGAGCTCGACCGTTGCCATGCGCTGCGCAGCGACGGACCGGCCGTGGCCACCTACTATCCCCGCTGGTCGATCAAAGCCGTGTCGGGTTAGGATTCGCTGTTTGTCATTTTTTGTAATTCAACCGTATTTCTAATTCAGTAATAGAAGAAGGGAAGCCAGCATGAAAATCCATGAGTATCAGGGCAAAGAGATCCTCCGAAAATTCGGAGTGACCGTTCCGCGCGGCATTCCGTGCATGAATGTGGAAGAGGCCGTCAAGGCCGCTGAAGAGCTGGGCGGCCCGGTCTGGGTCGTCAAGGCGCAGATCCATGCCGGTGGCCGTGGTAAAGGCGGCGGCGTCAAGGTCGCCAAGTCGCTGGAACAGGTCAAGGAATACGCCGACCAGATCATGGGCATGCAGCTCATCACGCACCAGACCAGCCCGGAAGGCCAGAAAGTCCGCCGCCTGCTGATCGAAGAAGGCGCCGACATCAAGAAAGAACTGTACGTCTCGCTGGTCACCGACCGCGTCACCCAGAAGGTCGTGCTGATGGCCTCGTCGGAAGGCGGCATGGACATCGAAGAAGTCGCGCACAGCAACCCGGAAAAAATCCACAACGTCGTGATCGAACCGTCGATCGGCCTGACCGATGAGCAAGCCGACGACGTCGCTCGCAAGATCGGCGTGCCGGAAGCGTCGATCGTCGACGCCCGCACCAACCTGCAAGGCCTGTACAAAGCCTACTGGGAAACCGATGCATCGCTGGCCGAAATCAACCCGCTGATCCTGACCGGTTCGGGCAAGGTCATCGCCCTGGACGCCAAGTTCAACTTCGACTCGAACGCCCTGTTCCGTCACCCGGAAATCGTCGCCTACCGCGACCTGGACGAAGAAGATCCGGCTGAAGTCGAAGCCTCGAAGTTCGACCTGGCTTACATCTCGCTCGACGGCAACATCGGCTGCCTGGTGAACGGCGCCGGCCTGGCCATGGCCACCATGGACACCATCAAGCTGTTCGGCGGCGAGCCGGCCAACTTCCTCGACGTCGGCGGTGGCGCGACTGCAGAGAAAGTGACCGAAGCATTCAAGATCATGCTGAAGAACCCGGGCCTGAAGGCCATCCTGGTCAACATCTTCGGCGGCATCATGCGCTGCGACGTGATCGCCGAAGGCGTCATCACCGCATCGAAGGCTGTGTCGCTGCAGGTGCCGCTGGTCGTCCGCATGAAGGGCACCAACGAAGACCTGGGCAAGAAGATGCTGGCTGATTCGGGCCTGCCGATCATTTCCGCAGACACCATGGAAGACGCAGCGAAGCAGGTCGTTGCCGCTGCCGCTGGCCAAGCCTAATTCGCGAAGGAATACAACATGTCCATTCTGATTAATAAAGACACCAAAGTCATCACCCAAGGTATCACCGGCAAGACCGGCCAGTTCCACACCCGCATGTGCCGCGACTACGCGAACGGCCGTGAAGCCTTCGTGGCAGGCGTGAACCCGAAGAAAGCCGGCGAAGACTTCGAAGGCATCCCGATCTACGCATCGGTCAAGGAAGCCAAGTCGGAAACCGGCGCAACCGTGTCGGTGATTTACGTCCCGCCGGCAGGCGCTGCCGCCGCGATCTGGGAAGCCGTCGAAGCCGAGCTCGACCTGGCAATCTGCATTACCGAAGGCATCCCTGTCCGTGACATGATGGAAGTCAAGGACCGCATGGCCAAGGCCGGCTCGAAGACCCTGCTGCTGGGCCCGAACTGCCCAGGCCTGATCACCCCGGACGAGATCAAGATCGGCATCATGCCTGGTCACATCCACCGCAAGGGCCGTATCGGCGTCGTGTCGCGCTCGGGCACCCTGACCTATGAAGCAGTCGGCCAGCTGACCGCCCTGGGCCTGGGCCAGTCGTCGGCAGTCGGTATCGGCGGCGACCCGATCAACGGCCTGAAGCACATCGACGTAATGCGCATGTTCAACGACGATCCTGACACCGACGCGGTCATCATGATCGGCGAGATCGGCGGTCCGGACGAGGCGAACGCCGCTCAGTGGATCAAGGACAACATGAAGAAGCCGGTCGTCGGCTTCATCGCTGGCGTTACCGCGCCTCCGGGCAAGCGCATGGGCCACGCCGGCGCGCTGATCTCGGGCGGCGCCGACACCGCGCAAGCCAAGCTGGAAATCATGGAAGCCTGCGGCATTAAGGTCACCAAGAACCCGTCGGAAATGGCTCGCCTGCTGAAAGCGATGCTGTAATCCGGGCTGTTCAAGTTTGACGAAGACGGGGAGCGCAAGCTCCCCGTTTTTTTTTTCGCCCGGCAGACGTGCTGGCATGACTTGGTATGCCAATATTTCTTCAATACATGACAAATTGCGTTACAAGAACCATCGAGCTGACAAATATTGCTGAGCTCCGGTGACAAAATTTGTCACTGCTCAAGCCAAAACTTGCGCTGGCACGCCGATTTCTTATCTCCGCATTAATAAAATCAGCATTTTGGGGGCTGGCACGCTGATTGCATATAAGAAAGCGTGGCAACAAGCAGTAACCCCAACAACCTGTAACACCAAACCTGGAGAGATGAAAATGAACTTCAAACAACAACTGCAAGCTAAGAAAGCCCAAGGCGGCTTCACCCTGATCGAACTGATGATCGTCGTCGCGATCATCGGTATCCTGGCAGCTGTCGCCATCCCGGCATACCAGGACTACATCGCCAAGTCGAAGGGCGCCGCTGCTTACGCTGACATCGCTGCCGGCAAGACTGGCTTCGAAATGGCTGTTGTCGAAGGTACTGCTTCGACTGCAACCGAATACCTGGCCAAGGCCGGTCTGCCGAACAAGACGGGTAACTGCACCACCATCGCCGCCGCAGTTCCTGGTGCCAACACCGCCGTCCTGACTTGCACCATTGCCAGCCCGGGCCGTATCGGTTCCGCGCCGACCATTGCCCTTCACCGCTCGACCAAAGGCATCTACACCTGCGTGACCAGCGGCTTCCCGGCTAGCGACACGAAATACACCCCGGCAGGTTGCGTCGCGACCCAGCCAGCTGACGACGCATAATCGATTTGCAAAATTCAGCTAACCTGTAAAAATGCAGGGAATAAAAAGAGACCGCATTAGCGGTCTCTTTTTTTGCCATTGACAGATGAGTGATCATACTCATCAAAATACGATCCCTATTCGATCAGCGACAACGGTAGCGGCGTGAACGTGCTGCGCGGTGGTGACGGCAACGACACCATAACGTTCGCCTTCGGTGCACGCAATACGGTCGAAGGCGGAAGCGGGAACGATACGATCAAGGCCGACAGCACCAATAGCTCCGGATTGGCGAACACGATCATTGGCGGTACTGGCAACGATACGATTACTGCTGGCCAGGCTGCTGATACCTTCATGTTCAACCGTGGCGACGGCATCGACACGCTCCTCGATCATGGCGGATCCTCCGACAAGCTGGTCTTTGGCGCTGGCATCAGCCAGAGCGACCTGGTGTACAGCCGGGTTGGCGATTCGCTGGTGATCGATGTCACCGACCCATCGAACGCATTGGCAAGCGATCAGATCACGATCCAGAAATGGTTCACTCAGGGCTTCAGCGCTGGGTTGTATCCGTATCAGATCGAACAGATCGTGTTTGAGAATGGAAGTACCGTATTGGCCTCAGAAGCTAGTACGCTTTCAAACCGAGCCGCGCTGTCCAGCGTTAGCTTCATTGAAATTATTGGAATATCGGAGTATGAGTCCGTTTTATAACGTTAGATATCGGGCTTGTGATTTGGACGGCTAGCCTAATTATTATCGCCGATTAAAAAAAGAGACCGCTTGTGCGGTCTCTTTTTCATAGTTCAATGCACATTTACTGATGAGCCAATAATTACTGTTTCAGGTGGCGATCCAGCCACTTCATCACGGTGTAGTGCCACTGCACCGAATTGGCCGGCTTGAGCACCCAGTGGTTCTCGTCCGGGAACACCAGCAGCTGGCTCTCGATGCCCTTGCGCTGCAGCGCCGTGAAGGTCCCCAAGGCCTGCGCCGTCGGGATGCGGAAATCGAGGTCGCCCTGGATTACCAGCATCGGGGTCTTCCACTTGTTCACGTGGTGGACCGGATTGAACTTCTCGTGGTTCTGCGGCACGGCGAAATAGGCGCCGCCGTTTTCCCAGTCGGTGAACCACTGTTCCTCGGTCGAATAGGCCATGCCGCGGCTGTCGAACACGCCGTCATGGTTGACCAGGCAGCGGAAACCGTCGTTCCAGTTCCCCGCGATCCAGTTCATCATGTAGCCGCCGTAGGAGGCGCCCAGCGCGCAGCTGCGGCCGCGGTCCAGCCAGGGGAATTTCTGCACCGCCGCATCCAGGCCTTTTTGCAGATCCTCCAGAGGCTTGCCGCCCCAGTCGCCGCTGATCGAATCCGTGAACTTCTGGCCATAGCCGGTCGATCCGTGGAAGTCGATGAACACGGTGGCATAGCCGGCGCCCGCATACACCTGCGGATTCCAGCGGTAGCTCCAGCCATTTCCGAAACTGCCCTGCGGTCCGCCGTGCACCAGGAAGGCGACCGGGTACTTCTTGCCCGGTTCCGCATTCCAGGGCTTCATCACGTGGCCGTAGACGGTATCGCCGTTCGCGCCCTTGAAGCTGAACTGCTCGTATTCGCCCCAGCGGACGTCCGCCAGGCGTTCCGCGTTCAGCGTGGTCAACTGCACGGGCTTGGCGCCCAGCTTCATCGAGAACAGCTGCGCGCCGGAGGCCAGGTTGGCCTGGGTGTAGGCGAGCGTATCGCCGCGCAGGTCGAAGGCGCCGATCGCGCCCTTGTCGGTCAGCGGCGTCACCTTGCCGTTTGCGACCTCAATGGAGAACAGGCGATGCTGGCCGATATCCTCGGCATCGACGACCAGCGCCTTGCCGTCGGCGCGCCACTGCAGGCTGCCCGCCGAGCGGTCCCAGTCCGCCGCCAGCTTGCGCTTTTGGCCGGTCGCGACATCCATCAGCATGATCTGGAAGCGGTCGGCCTCGAAGCCCGGGCGTGACATTGCCAGGTAGGCGAGGGTGCGCCCGTCAGGCGAGAACACGCCCTTGGTGTCCCAGGCCGGATTCTCGGGCGTGAGGTTGCGCGGCGCGGCGCCGCCAGCGGCCGGCACGGTGTACAGGTCGAAGTTGGTCGACCAGGCTTCGGTCTTGCCCGCAATGCGCGCCGCGAACACGATGCGCTTGCCGTCCGGGCTGAAGCGGAATTCCTCGCGGTCGCCGAAGGGTTTCGACGGCACGTCGCCATCCAGGGAGCCGGACAGGGAAACCGGCGCACCGCTCACACGGCCGTTCGCGTCGAGCGCGGCCGAGAACAGCACATTGTTGCGACCGTCGTTCCAGGTGTCCCAGTGGCGCACGAAGAGGCGGTCGTACAGCTTGCCGGTGGCCTTGTCCTTTTCCTTCGCATCGAGGCGGGACTTGGTGCAGGCCAGGTCGGCGCAGTCGCGGAATACGGACAGGCTCAGCGCCAGGCGGTCGCCCTGGGGCGACACGCGGAAGCTCTCGACGTCGAGCGGCAGGTTCGTCACCTGCACCGGCTCGCCGCCGGCGGCGCTCAAGCGCCACACCTGCGAGGAGCCCGACCGGGTCGACAGGAAGTAGACGGCATCGCCGCGCGGCGACCATTCCGGTTCAGTGCTGCTCGAGCCATGCTTGGTCAGCTGCTGCGGCGCTGACTTGGCAGCCTTGAGGTCGACCATCCACAGTTCGGTATGGCCGCGGTTCTTGGCCATGTCCGTGCTGCGCACGGTATAGACGACGCGGCTTGCATCGGGCGACACGGCCGGGCTGCCCGCCCGTTCCATGTTGACCAGGTCTTCCACGGTGAAGCCGCGCGGCGCGGCCATCGCGGTGGTGGCGGCCAGGGTTGCGGCCGCGATTGTCAGCAGGCGAAATCTCATTGCATCCTCTTGTTCATGCCGTCCAGGGCCGGATGCCCTGTCCGTAGCCCGGCAATTTACCATGCCGGGCAACCGGAGGATGCGCCTGCTGCGGCGCTTTACTTCGGCATGATGACGGTGTCGATCACGTGGATGACACCGTTGTCCGCTGCGATATCGGTCTTGGTGACGGTTGCCTTGTCGACCATGACCTTGCCGCCAGCGGCCTTGACCGTGACGGAACTACCCTCGACCGTCTTGACCATGCCCGGCTTGACGTCCGCCGCCATCACCTTGCCCGGCACCACGTGGTACGTCAGCACCTTGGTCAGGGCTGCCTTGTCCTTCAGCAGCGCATCGAGCTTGGCCTTCGGGATTTTCGCGAAGGCCGCGTCGGTCGGCGCGAACACGGTGAAGGGGCCCGGACCTTTCAGGGTATCAACGAGACCCGCTGCCTGGACAGCGGTGACCAGGGTGTTGAAGGAACCGGCCGACTTGGCGGTGTCGACGATGTCCGCTGCCTGGACGGCGCTGACGGCGAATGCGAAGGGAAGTGCAGCGAGAAACTTTTTCATGGTGTGCTCCTGAGATAGGTGGATGAAAAGCCGGGTTGCGAGAAGCACTATAGAAAATGAATAGACTTTTGTCTAATGTTTGACTCTATAATTGCGAACAAATAAGGTTCAACACAGGGTCAACATCATGGAAAGTTTCAAAAAAGAGGTTCATGGCCGAGTCATGTATCGGGCAGGCACCGCAGCGAGGCTCGCCGGCCTGCCTGTCGAAACATTGCGGGTCTGGGAGCGCCGTTACCGCCTGTCGGACGTGCAGCGTTCCGAACATGGGCAGCGCCTTTACTCGGTCGAGCACGTGGAGAGACTGGCCTTGCTCAAGCAGTTGGTCGACCAGGGGCATGCGATCGGCCTGCTGGCCGAATTGCGCCCGGAAGAACTGAAAACGATGCTGGGCGGCCGTGAACAGGCCCTGGCGCAGGAGCCGGTGCGGGCCCTGGTGGCAGGCACGAGCCTGCCGCGCCGGCTCGCCGCCATGGGAAGCGAGGCCAGCGGCATTCGTTTGCTCGGGCACTGTCCCGACGTCGACGAACTGCAGGACCTCGCGTCCGATACCGCTGCCGATGTGCTGATCGTCGAAGAGTCCGAACTGGACGAAAGCATCGTGGCAAGGATCGCCTCTGCGCGTGCGCGGCTTGGCATCGACGCCGTGCTGGTGCTGTACCGCTTCTGTGCCAGCGCAACGATCCGGGCACTGCGTGGGCAGGGCTGCCTGGTTGCGCGCGTACCGGCCGACATCGGCGAGCTGACCTTCCTGTGCCGTTCGGCTGTGCGCGGCATGCGGCTGCCCGAGCAAGGCAAGCCGGCAGCCCCGCCGCCGAGGCGCTACGACGACGGTGCGCTGGCGGCGCTGGCGCAGCTCAACCAGGGTCCGGCATGCGAATGCCCGCGCCACCTGGCTGAAGTACTCATGACGGTAGGAAGTTTTGAGCGCTACAGCGCGCAGTGCGCTTCACGCAATCCGGAAGATGCGGAGCTGCACGCGCGCCTGGGCCATGCCGCAGCCCAGGCGCGCGCCCTGCTCGAAGACGCGATGGCGCAGCTGATCCTGGCCGAGAACCTGGCCGTGCTGCAATCCGGCGTCACACGATCTTGAGCCGGTCGGCCAGCAGCGCCTCGTAGGTCAGGTTCTGCAGCAGCGTGTAGTGCATGGGATCGAGGTCCACGAACTGGACGCCATAGCTGAACACTTCCTGGCTGTCGCTTGACGCCTGGCTAGCGGTCCGGTTGCGGACGATGGCGCGCGTCTCGATGCGCACCGCGTGGGTGCCGGACGGCGGCAGCACCATGAAGTCGAGCGTGACTTCCTCGCCGTCGGGCGGTAGCGATTGCGCCGAATGGATGCGCACACCCGTGACCGACACGTCGACGATGCTGCCCTCGACCGCGGCCGCAGCCATGCCGCGCGCCTTGATGCGGGCCGGAATGTCGGCCTTGACGCGCGCCGCGCCGCGCAGGCTGGTGCCCTGGATCGCGGTCGGGAAGGAGAGGTGCGCATAAAACAGCGGCCGCGGGAAGACCCGCTCCACCGTGCAGGCGAAGGAGCAGACGTTCACGCCCGAGAACACCCGCATCGTGACGCGCTCGCCGTCGCCGAGCGTGATCGGCGCGCCGTGCTCCGTCGGGATCTTGACGATGATGTACTCGTCCTTGACGTAGCCGATGAGGGTGGAGAAGTGCTGGACCGGCTTGACCTGCCGGTGCGTGATGAACTGCAGGCGCATGCCGACTTGCAGGTTCATGGCCTCGAACTCGAATTCCTGGGTTTTGAGCTCGTGAACCTGGCTGTTCATCGGACGGGCGTTCATATTATTCGGAATGCAAAGTTGCCATGGTAGCAGTTATGCATGACCGAAATATTGCGGATTGTAACTTCCGACACCCGATATGACTGAGCTACGCGCCCCGGCTGGTCAATGGAGGCTCAGCTTCCAGGGTGGCTGTCCATTCGCCCGACTTGCCCCCATGCTTTTCCAGCACGCGCACATTGGTCATCACCATCCCGCGATCGACCGCCTTGCACATGTCATAGATCGTCAGCAGGCCGACCTGCACCGAAGTAAGCGCCTCCATCTCGACCCCGGTCTTGCCGATGGTTTCGACCTGGGCGCGGCAGTGCACGCTGCTGGCCGCCTCGTCGATCTCGAAGTCGACCGCAACCCGGGTGATCGGCAGCGGATGGCACAGCGGCACCAGGTCGCTGGTGCGTTTCGAGGCCATGATGGCCGCGATCCGGGCGATGCCGATCACGTCGCCCTTCTTCGCCGTCCCCGACTGGATCAGGGCCAGGGTCTCAGGCTTCATGCGGATGGTGCCGGCGGCGACGGCGATGCGGTGGGTGTCCTGCTTGGCGCCGACGTCGACCATGTGGGCCTGGCCGGTGGAATCGAAATGGGTCAGGCCGTCGGCGGGTGCAGTAGGAGAAGTCATTGCCAGGGAATCATTAAAAGGAGATTAAGGGCGGCTTACAAAGTGTTCGGCAGGCAGCAACGCGGCTGCGGATGGGGTTATCATAGCATTGTGAAATCCGCTCCCAGCCCAGCATCGGCGCGCCGCTGGCGCCCAGCGCTCACTGCCGTGACCTTGTGCACGGCGGCTGCGTTCGCCTTCGCCGCCCCCGCCGATCCCCTGCAAAAGCTCGACTCCACCCGCCTGCCGACGCTCGGCGATACCGCGCGCCAGGACCTGTCGCCCGTGCTCGAACGCAAGCTCGGCGAGATGATCATGCGCGACGTGCGGCGCGACGCCGCCTATCTGGACGACGCGCCCATCATCGAATACCTGAACAATTTCGGCAGCGCCCTGGTCGCCGCCGTACCCGGCGCGCGCGGCGAGACCAATGCCGATTTCTCCTTCTTCGCCATGCGCGATGCGAACCTGAACGCCTTTGCGCTGCCCGGCGGCTTCATCGCCGCGCACACGGGCCTGCTGGTCGCGGCCCAGAACGAATCCGAGCTGGCCGGCGTGATGTCCCACGAGATCGGCCACGTGACCCAGCGCCACATCGCGCGCAGCCTGGGGCAGCAGAAGCAGGATATGTTGCTGCCGCTGGCGGCGATGATCCTGGCCGCGCTGGCCGCCAAGTCCAGCCCCGATGCCGCCATGGGCGTGCTGATGGGCGGCCAGGGCCTGGCCATCCAGCGCCAGCTGAACTTCGGCCGCGATGCGGAACGCGAGGCGGACCGGGTCGGCATCCAGATCATGGCCGCCGGCGGCTACGACACCACCGGCATGGTCGGCTTCTTCAAGCGCCTGCAGAGCGCGACCCGCCTGAGCGGCGAGATTCCTGCCCACCTGGCCCACCTGAGCAGCCACCCGCTGACGGCGGAGCGCATCACCGACATGCAGGCGCGCATCCGCGAGATTCCGAAGAAGCCGCGGGTCGACAACGTCGACTTCCAGCTGATCCGCGCCCGCGCCCGCGTGCTGCAGGACGAAACCGTCTCCGGCCGGCGCGACACCAGGATCGCTTTCGAGACCCAGCTCAAGGAACAGCACCGGCAGCTGCAGGCCGGGGCGCAGTATGGCCTGGCGCTGCTGGCGCTGCGCCAGGGGAACGTGAGCGACGCCCAGGGCTGGCTCGACAAGGCGCGCGCCACCATGAAGCCGAAGGAAGGCGTGTTCTCGGGCGCGTCGAACGCGGGCGATGGGGCGGTGCTGTTCACGGGACTCGAGATCGACATCAAGCTGGCGCCGGGCCAGCCTGCCGCCCAGGTGGAGCAGGCGGTGCAACTGGCGGATGCGGCGCGCCAGCGCTATCCGCTCTCGCGCGCCCTCGCGCACCAGTACGGCGACGCCCTGATCGCCGCCGGCAAGTACGAGGATGCGACCCGCTACCTGCGGGAGCAGACCCAGCTCTATCGCGAGGAGCCGAAACTGCACGACATGCTGGCCAAGGCCTATGCGAAGCAGGGCAAGATCGGGCTGCAGCACATGGCGCTGGCGGAATCGTACGTCATGGCCGGCGCCCTGCCGGCCGCGGTGGCGCAGCTCGAGCTGGCGCGCAAGGCGGGGGACGTGTCCTTCTACGACCAGGCGGTCATCGACGCGCGCGAGCGCGCGCTGAAGGCGCAGCAGAAGGCGGAGAAGGAAGACATGAAGGAATTTGAATAGACAGTAGGGTGGTCGGCTCTGCCGACCGCGCGTCCAACTCCGGCTCGATCAGAGCTACCTCAGTTCATATTCGGTTTGAACGCGCGTGCGGCGAATCGTGACCCAGTCCACTGGACTGGATCACCCCTACATCCCAGGGAGCTGCACGTAGCCGAAGCGGCGCTGCAGGGCTTCCGTCACCAGGCGTTCCACGCGCAGGCGCCGCTCGCCCAGTACCAGAGACAGTTCTTCCGCATCGTCTTCGAGACAGGCCAGGATCGCCTCGATCGACGCCGGCCGCCCCTCGAGCTCCATGCGCGCCAGCACCTGCGCCGCGTCGCGGTCGTCCAGCTGGGCGACCACCTCTCCCGATTGCAGCACCACGGCGCCGGCTTCGGTCATGAACACGGCTTCGATCTCGGGCATCGGCTGCCCGGTATGCAGCACGAAGCCCTGGGCCGGATCGGTGCGGGCGATGAAGGGCGTCGCCTCGAGGTTGACGTAGACCCGCTGCGGCCCGTTCTGGAAATACCAGTTGCCCTTGCCGTCGTGGCCGTAGTTACGGTTGATGAAGCCGACCAGGGTCGGGTTCGTCAGCTTGTCCCCCGGCCCGTTGGCGCGCTGGGCCGCTTCGTCGCGCATGCGCCAGTTGCCGCGCGCATCCAGCGCCAGCCAGCCGTAGCAGTGGGGTACGTTCGGCCACTTGGCCATTGCCTGTTTTACGATGTCGTCCATGGTCTCAAGCTTCGCAGGGTTCGGTGGCGGCCGCGCTTGCCGCACGCGGACCGGCATGGGTGTCGAAAAAATGCAGGATGCGCCGCGGCAGCCAGTCGATCCGCCCGGGGAAGGGACCGGCGGGGAAGCCGACATGGCCGCCTTCCTCAGGATACTCCAGCGTCACGGCTTTGGATGCGTTCTCCGGTAAATGGCGGCCCGGCAGGAAGGGATCGTTGCGGGCGTTCAGCACCAGGGTCGGCACGGTGATGGCGTCCAGCACGTGGCGGGCGCTCGCGCGGTGCCAGTAGTCGTCGGTGTCCTTGTAGCCGTGCAGCGGCGCGGTCACCACGTTATCAAACGCGTAGAGGTCGCGCGCCTGCAGCAGGGCGGCGCGGTCGAACAGACCCGGATAGCGCTCCAGCTTCGCCAGGCACTTGGGCTTGAGCGTCTGCAGGAACATGCGGGTGTACAGCATGTTCAGGCCCGAAGACAGCGCTTCGCCGCCGCGCGCCAGGTCGAGCGGGGCGGAGATGGCGCAGGCCGCTTCGACGAAATCGGCGCCGTGGCCGGATTCGCCGAGCCAGCGCAGCAGCGCGTTGCCGCCCAGGGAGACGCCGGCCACGTACAGGGGACCGGGAGCGCGGGCATGCAGCTTGCGCACGATCCAGTCGACTTCCACCGCATCGCCGGAGTGATAGAAGCGGGGCGTCAGGTTGGCTTCGCCGGAGCAGCCGCGAAAATGCGGCACCGCGCCGGACCAGCCGCGCGCCTGCAGCGCCGCCATCAGGCTGCGTGCGTAATGGCTGTTCGAGGATCCTTCGAGGCCGTGGAACAGCACCACCAGCGGCTGGCCAGGCTGGCCGTCGACGAAGTCGACGTCGATGAAATCGCCGTCGCCCGTCGGCCAGCGCTCGCGCCGATAGGCGACCGGGGGCTTGGCGACGCAAGTCGCCGGATAGATGGTCTGGAGGTGGCCGCCGGGTAGCCAGGCGGGCGCGCGGTAAAGCATGGTGGGACGCCGGGTACCGGGAGGGCGCGGCAGGGAGCCGCGCCGGATGCGATCAGTGGTGCTTGAGCTCGACGCCCGGGGCCAGGCGGTACTGGGTGCCGCAGTAGGGGCACTTGGCGTCGCCGTGGTGATCGAAATCGAGGAAGACGCGCGGGTGCGAGGACCACAGCGGCATTGCCGGATTCGGGCAGTGTGCCGGCAGGTCTTTGGCCTCGAGTTCCACCACGGGCATCGTGTTTTGGGTCATCTGGTTCTCCGTCAAGCGTAGTTTAGGCAAAGACAGGATTCTACCGGATTCACCATGCATGCTGAAATGATCGGTAGAATAGCGAACTGATCACAATCCAGCCCGGGTGCGCACTATGTCTTCCTGCAGAGCCCCGGGGGCGCTCTACGAACACCTTCACATGCGTTTCATGCCCGACCGTTTCAAGCCCGTCGCCGCATCCGCCCCTTCGGGCCGTTGCAGGAAAGCCACATGAACGGGGCCGTGCCGCCAGGTCGGCACCTTCCCGATACGGTCGACGTCCATGACCCCGAGGCCTGGCGTGAAGGCTTCAAGACCGGCCTGCCGAGCCTGTTCGGCATCGGCGCATGGGGCCTGGTGGTCGGCATCGCCATGGTCAAGACGGGATTGACGGTCTGGCAGGCGGTCGGCATGACCCTGCTGGTCTTCGCGGGATCCGCCCAGCTCGCATCACTCCCCCTGATCGCGGCCGCCGCGCCGGTCTGGGTGATCTTCGCCACCGCCCTGGTCGTCAACCTGCGTTTCGTCATCTTCTCCGCCCTGCTCGGGCCCCACTTCGCCCACCTGCCGTGGAAGCAGCGCTTCCTGCTTGGCTATATTTCGGGCGACCTGACCGTGGCCCTGTTCCTGCAGCGCTATCCGACCGTGGAGCGTGTCGCCGGCAAGCTCTCCTACCTGAAGGGCCTGATGTATCCGAACTGGTTCGCCTGGCAGGCGGGATCGCTGGTCGGCATCTTCCTGGGCAGCGCCATTCCGACCGAATGGGGGCTGGGCTTCGCCGGCACCCTGGCGATCCTGTGCATCATGGTCCCCCTGATCGTCAACAACGCCGCCCTGTGCGGGGTGGTGGTGGCTCTCGTGATCTCGGTGCTGGCCTATGGCCTGCCGTACAAGCTCGGCCTGCTGCTTGCCGTCGTGGTCGGCATGGTCACCTCCATGTTCGTCGAAGAGACCCTGGCCAAGCGAAAGGCGGGCAATGTCTGACTGGGAGATCTGGCTCACCATCGGCGTCCTGTGCGTGGCGACCGCCGCCACCCGCAGTTCCTTCTGGCTGATCGGCCACCGCGTCACCATCCCGCCGCGGGTGCAGGAGATGCTGCGCTATGCGCCGGCCTGTGCGCTGGCGGCCATCATCGGGCCGGACCTGCTGATCGATCCACAGGGGCAGGTGCAGCTGACCATCGCGAATCCGAAGCTCATCGCGGCCATCGCCGCCTTCGCCTTTTACCTCTGGCGGCGCAGCATGCTGATGACCATTATCTTCGGCATGGTTGTCTTTACACTGTTGCGTGTACTTCACGTTTTTGCGTAGCCTCGCTAATGTACAATGACGTTTTTTCACTATTACACTGTTGACTAGCCAATGGACGACGTTCTCAGTTTCACCCGCCTGCAAGATTTGATCGACCGTGACGCGCTGAAGGATAAGCGCGTGTTCATCCGTGCCGACCTGAACGTGCCGCAGGATGACGCTGGCAATATCACCGAAGACACCCGTGTCCGCGCCTCCGTGCCGGCCATCCAGGCCGCCCTGAAAGCCGGCGCCGCCGTGATGGTCACCTCGCACCTTGGCCGTCCGACCGAGGGCGAATTCAAGCCGGAAGACAGCCTGGCGCCGGTCGCCAAGCGCCTGTCCGAACTGCTCGGCCAGCCGGTCGAACTGAAGCAGAACTGGGTCGATGGCGTCGACGTCGCGCCGGGCCAGGTCGTGCTGCTGGAGAATTGCCGCGTCAACAAGGGTGAAAAGAAGAATTCGGACGAGCTGGCCGAGAAGATGGCCAAGCTGTGCGACGTCTACGTCAACGACGCCTTCGGCACCGCCCACCGCGCCGAAGCCACCACCCACGGCATCGCGAAATTCGCACCGGTGGCCGTGGCAGGCCCGCTGCTCGCGGCCGAACTGGACGCCCTGGGCAAGGCCCTGGGCCAGCCGAACCGTCCGCTGCTGGCCATCGTGGCCGGCTCGAAAGTGTCGAGCAAGCTGACCATCCTGCAGAGCCTGGCCGGCAAGGTGGACAACCTGGTGGTCGGCGGCGGCATCGCCAACACCTTCATGAAGGCCGTCGGCCTGAACATCGGCAAGTCGCTGGTCGAAAACGACCTGGTCGGCGAAGCCAAGCAGATCATCGACATGATGGTCGCCCGCGGCGCCCAGGTGCCGATTCCGGTGGACGTGGTCTGCGCCAAGGAGTTCAGCCCGACCGCCGCTGCGACCGTCAAGGATGTGAAAGACGTGGCGGACGACGACATGATCCTCGACATCGGTCCGAAGACCGCCGCCATGCTGGCCGAGCAGGTCGCCAAGGCCGGCACCATCGTCTGGAACGGCCCGGTCGGCGTGTTCGAGTTCGACCAGTTCGCCGAGGGCACCAGGACCCTGGCCATGGCCATCGCCGATTCCAAGGGCTTCTCGATCGCCGGCGGCGGCGACACCCTGGCGGCGATCGCCAAGTACGATATCGGCGAGCGCATCGGCTACATCTCGACCGGCGGCGGCGCCTTCCTCGAGTTCCTGGAAGGGAAGACCCTGCCGGCAGTCGAGATTCTGCTCCAGCGTAACGACAAATAAGAAGTGAACACAGCGCAGCTTTGAAAGCTGCGCTTCTCTTTTCAAGATCAAGGATTCCCGACACATGCAAGCTGCGCGCCCCCTGTACAACGCCACCAAGATCGTCGCCACCATCGGCCCGGCATCGACCGACTTCGACATTCTCGTGAAAATGATCCGTGCCGGCGTCGACGTCGTGCGCCTGAACTTCTCGCACGGCAAGGCACAGGACCACATCGACCGCGCCGCCCTGGTGCGCCGCGCGGCCGCCGAATGCGGCGTCGAAGTGGCGATCATGGCCGACATGCAGGGTCCGAAGATCCGCGTCGGCAAGTTCGAAGAGGGCAAGATCTTCCTGAACAATGGGGACAAGTTCATCCTGGATGCGCGCTGGGGCGACAATGGCGAGCTGGGCAACCAGGAACGCGTCGGCCTCGACTACAAGGCCCTGCCGCGCGACGTCAAGCCGGGCGACAAGCTGCTGCTCAACGACGGCCTGATCGTGCTGATCGTCGACAAGGTCGTGGGCCAGGAAATCTGTACCACCGTCAAGGTCGGCGGCGAGCTGTCGAACAACAAGGGCATCAACCGCCAGGGCGGCGGCCTGACCGCGCCGGCCCTGACCTCGAAGGACATGGAAGACATCAAGACTGCGATGAGCTTCCAGGCCGACTACCTGGCGATTTCCTTCCCGAAGAACGCCACCGACATGGAAATGGCGCGCCAGCTGGCCAATATCGCCGGCGAGCCCTACGGCCACAAGCCGATGATGATCGCCAAGATCGAGCGCGCCGAAGCGATCCCCGTGCTGCAGGAGATCCTGGACGCGTCGGACGGCATCATGGTGGCCCGCGGCGACCTGGCGGTCGAAGTGGGCAATGCGGCCGTGCCGGCGCTGCAGAAGCGCATGATCCAGATGGCGCGCGCTTCCAACAAGCTGGCCATCACCGCGACCCAGATGATGGAGTCGATGATCGTCAACGCCGTGCCGACCCGCGCCGAAGTGTCGGACGTGGCGAACGCCGTGCTGGACGGCACCGACGCCGTGATGACCTCGGCGGAAACCGCATCGGGCAAGTACCCGGTCGAAACCGTCGAAATGATGGCCGCCATCTGCCTCGAGGCGGAACAATCCGAATACAACAAGCGTGACGCAGATTTCCTGAACGTCCAGTTCACCCGCATCGACCAGTCGATCGCCAACGCCACCCTGTTTACGGCCCACCACCTGAAGGTGAAGGCGATCGTGGCGCTGACCGAATCGGGCTCGACCGCACTGTGGATGAGCCGCCACTCGATCGACACCCCGATCTTCGCCCTGACCCCGCTCCAGACGACGCAGCGCAAGGCGTCGCTGTACCGGAACGTGCGAGCATTCCACCTCCTGCAGGAAGGTGGCAGCCACGCGGTACTGCGCAAGGCCGAGGAAGTGCTGATCAACGAAGGCATGGTGCGCAAGGGCGACCTGATCGTGGTCACCTGGGGTTCACCGATGGGCCAGGCCGGCGGCACCAATGCGCTCAAGATCGTGCGCGTGGGCGAGCTGGACGAAATAGTTTCTTAATTGTTTGGAGTAATCAACCATGGCACTCGTATCGATGCGTCAATTGCTGGACCACGCCGCTGAACACGGCTACGGCCTGCCGGCATTTAACGTCAACAACCTGGAGCAGGTGCAGGCCATCATGGCCGCCGCCGACGCGGTCAATGCGCCGGTGATCATGCAAGCCTCGGCCGGCGCCCGCAAGTACGCAGGCGAAGCCTTCCTGCGCCACCTGATCGACGCCGCCGTCGAAGCCTACCCGCACATCCCGGTCGTCATGCACCAGGACCACGGCCAGTCGCCGGCGGTCTGCATGGCCGCGATCCGTTCGGGCTTCACCTCGGTGATGATGGACGGTTCGCTGGAAGCCGACGGCAAGAGCGTGGCTTCGTATGAATACAACGTCGAAGTGTCGAAAGAGGTCGTGAAGTTCGCGCACTCGATCGGCGTGACGGTCGAAGCCGAACTCGGCGTGCTCGGTTCGCTGGAAACCATGAAGGGCGACAAGGAAGACGGCCACGGCGCCGATCGCACCATGACCCGCGAAGAGCTGCTGACCGACGTGGCCCAGGCCGCCGACTTCGTCGCGAAAACCCAGTGCGACGCCTTGGCTATCGCTATCGGGACCTCGCACGGCGCCTACAAGTTCACCCGCAAGCCGACCGGCGACATCCTCGCCATCGACCGCATCAAGGAAATCCACCAGCGCATCCCGAACACCCACCTGGTGATGCACGGCTCGTCCTCGGTGCCGCAGGAACTGCTGGCCATCATCCGCGAATTCGGCGGCGACATGAAAGAGACCTACGGCGTGCCGGTCGAAGAGATCCAGGAAGGCATCAAGCACGGCGTCCGCAAGATCAATATCGACACCGACATCCGCCTGGCCATGACCGCTGCGATCCGCAAGTACATGTTCCAGAACCCGTCGAAGTTCGACCCGCGCGACTACCTGAAGCCGGCCCGCGAAGCCGCGATGGAAGTCTGCAAGGCGCGCTACCTGTCCTTCGGCTGCGAGGGCATGGCGGCGAAGATCAAGCCGATCCCGCTCGACAAGATGGCCGAGCGCTACAAGGCGGGCGAACTGGCCCAGATCGTGCAGTAAGCACCGCCGCCGCATCGCGCCGCCGCTGCTCCTGCGGCGGCGCGATGCGAGTTGACGTAAAATGTCGCATTTGGTCCAGGCCATCCCCGGCCTGGACTGCTCCACCGGAGGCCTTCTCCGGCTCTGTTTCCCTGATACCCCTTCTATGAACAGCCTCTACAAATCCACCATCAAGTCCCTGCCACTGCTCGGTCACGGCAAGGTGCGCGACAACTACGCTGTCGGCGACGACAAGATCCTGATCGTCACCACCGACCGCCTGTCGGCCTTCGACGTGGTCATGAACGAGCCGATTCCCGGCAAGGGCATGGTGCTGAACCAGATGAGCGACTTCTGGTTCGAGAAGCTCGGCCACATCGTGCCGAACCACCTGACCGGCGTGGCGCCGGAATCGGTCGTCGCGCCGGATGAAGTGGAGCAGGTGCGCGGCCGCGCCGTCGTGGCCAAGCGCCTCAAGCCCATCCTGGTGGAAGCCGTCGTGCGCGGCTACATCATCGGTTCGGGCTGGAAGGATTACCAGGAAAGCGGCGCCATCTGCGGCATCAAGCTGCCGGAAGGGCTGCGCCAGGCAGACAAGCTGCCGCAGCCGCTGTTCACCCCGGCCGCCAAGGCCGACATCGGCGAGCACGACGAGAACATCTCCTTCGACGAGATGGAGCAGCGCATCGGCAAGGAACTGGCCGCCAAGATGCGCGACATCAGCATCCAGCTCTATACAACCGCCGCCGAATACGCTGCGACGAAGGGCATCATCATCGCCGACACCAAGTTCGAATTCGGCCTGGACGACAATGGCGTGCTGCACCTGATGGACGAAGTCCTGACCGCCGACTCCTCGCGCTTCTGGCCGGCCGATTCCTACGCGCCGGGCATGTCGCCGCCGTCGTTCGACAAGCAGTTCGTGCGCGACTACCTGGAAACCCTGACCGACTGGGGCAAGACCGCCCCGGCCCCGGCCCTGCCGCAAGACGTCATCGAAAAGACCCAGGCCAAGTATTTCGAAGCCATCGAACGCCTGACCGGCGAGAAGCTGAAGGCCTGAATCCGATGACCGATCAAGCAAAACCAGTCGTTGGCGTCATCATGGGTTCCTCGTCCGACTGGGACGTGATGAAGAATGCCGTCGATGTGCTGAAACAGTTCGGCGTGCCTTTCGAGGCGCAGGTGATCTCGGCCCACCGCATGCCGGACGAGATGTTTACCTACGCCGAGACCGCCCGTAGCCGCGGCCTGCGCGCCATCATCGCCGGGGCAGGGGGCGCCGCCCACCTGCCGGGCATGGTCGCCGCGAAAACCATCGTGCCGGTGCTCGGCGTGCCGGTGCCGTCGAAGTACCTGCGCGGCGAGGATTCGCTGCTGTCGATCGTGCAGATGCCCAAGGGCGTGCCGGTGTCGACCTTCGCCATCGGCGAAGCCGGCGCCGCCAATGCGGCCCTGACCGCAGTCGCAATCCTGGCTGCGACGGACGAGCTGCTTGCCGAGAAGCTGCTGGCCTTCCGCCTCGAGCAGACCGCGGCCGCCCAGGCCATGACCCTTCCCGTTTGAAGCATGACTAAAGCATTTCTCCCGACCGCCACGCCGTCTGCCGTCCTCGGCGTGATGGGCGGCGGCCAGCTGGGCCGCATGTTCGCCCACGCCGCCCAGGCCATGGGCTACCAGGTGGCCGTGCTCGAGCCGAGCCAGGTCAGCCCGGCAGGCCAGGTCGCCGAGCGCCTGATCTCCAGGGCCTATACCGACCCGGAAGGCCTGGCCGAACTGGCGCAGCAATGCGTGGCCATCACCACCGAATTCGAAAACGTCCCGGCCGACAGCATGGCCTGGCTGGGCGAGCGCACCTTTGTCGCGCCCGCGGCGTCCTGCGTGTCGATCGCCCAGGACCGCATCGCGGAAAAACGCTTCTTCGTGGAGTGCGCGCCGACCTCCGGCGTGATGCCGGCCCCGCACAAGACCATCGCCTCGCACGCCGACATCGACGCCATCGCCGATGACCTGCTGCCGGGTATCCTCAAGACGGTCCGCATGGGTTACGACGGCAAGGGCCAGGTGCGCGTGCGCAGCCGCGAGGACGTGCGCGCGGCTTTTGACGCAATGAACGGCGTGACCTGCCTGCTGGAGAAGATGCTGCCGCTGGCCTACGAAGTGTCGGTGTTGACCGCGCGTGGCGCCGACGGCGTGTCGGTGGTCTATCCGATCGCCGAGAACGTGCACCGCGACGGCATCCTGTTCACGACCACGGTTCCGGGCCCAAACGTGTCCGCCGCCTGCGCGAAGCAGGCCCAGGATGCGGCGCGCGCCATCGTCGCCCAGCTGGGCTATGTGGGCGTGCTGTGCATCGAGTTCTTCGTGCTGCAGGATGGCACGCTCGTCGTCAACGAGATGGCCCCGCGTCCGCACAACAGCGGCCACTACACCATCGACGCCTGCGTGACGAGCCAGTTCGCGCAGCAGGTGCGTGCGATGGCGCGCCTGCCGCTGGGCGACGTGCGCCAGCATTCGCCGGCCGTCATGCTGAACATCCTCGGCGACGTGTGGTTCGAGGGAGATAGCGAAGGTGGGGAAACTGCGGCACGCGAACCCGCCTGGGACCGCGTGCTGGCGCTGCCGGGCGCCAACCTGCACCTGTACGGCAAGGACGACCCGCGCCGCGCGCGCAAGATGGGCCACATCACCTTCGTCGCGCCGACGCTGGCCGAAGCGGAAGCCAGCCTGCGCGAAGCCTGCGCCATCCTGGGGATCGCAGCGTGATGGAGCAGCTGGACCAGGTGGCGATCGACGCCGCCGCACGCGCGCTGGAATCCGGCGCGCTGGTCGCCTTCCCGACCGAGACCGTCTACGGCCTGGGCGCCGATGCCGAGAACCCGCAGGCGGTGGCGGCCATCTATGCCGCCAAGGGCCGCCCGCAGGACCACCCGGTGATCGTGCACCTGGCTCCCGATGCGCCGCTCGACTACTGGGCCACGGATATTCCGCGTGAAGCCCAGGCGCTGGCCGAAGCCTTCTGGCCCGGCCCGCTGACCATGATCCTCAAGCGCGCCCCGAACATCCCGGACGCCGTCAGCGGCGGCCAGGACACGGTCGGCCTGCGCTGCCCCTCGCACCCGGTGGCGATCGCCCTGCTGCGCGCCTTCAAGGGCGGCAAGGGCGGCGTCGCGGCGCCGTCGGCCAACAAGTTCGGCGCCGTCAGTCCGACCCTGGCCCAGCACGTGCGCGACGAATTCGATGCCGATGGCAGCGTGGCCATGGTCCTCGACGGCGGCGCCTCCCAGGTCGGCATCGAATCGACCATCGTCGACCTGTCGCGCCTGGCCACGCATGGCCCGGTGCTGCTGCGCCCGGGCCACATCAGCGCCGAGGCGATCGCCGCCGTCATCGACCAGCTGCCCAGCGCCCCCGATGCGGCGGCCCCGCGCGCCTCCGGCACGCTCGAATCGCATTACGCGCCGCACACACCGGTGGCGATGCAGGACAGTGCCCAGCTGCGCCAGACCTTATCCGAGCTCGCCGCGGCGGGCCGCAAGGTCGCGCTGATCCACTACTCCCACATGCCGCCGACCCACGCCGCGCAGCTGCTGCCGGCCACTCCTGACGGCTTCGCCCACGCCCTCTACGCGGCGCTGCGCGCCATGGACGGCCAGGGCGCCGACGTGATCCTGGTCGAGGCACCCCCGCAGGGCGGCGACTGGCTGGGCGTCAACGACCGCCTGCGCCGCGCCGCACATGGCTCGACCGGCATCGTGCACGGCCTGCTCAACGGCCACATCGACCCAACGACCTGAACGTCAGCACCTTGGTGTCAGGTCTGACATTCAGACACGAGCTCAACCGTTGCAGCACCTTGGTGTCAGGTCTGACATTCGGACACGAACTCAACCGTTGCAAGTGATTACTGTCGAGGCCGTGTCCGTTTGTCAGACCTGACACCCCGGTGTCGCAGTGTCGTGCCGAGCCTGGCGCCTGAGTCGTTGCATTTCGCAGAACGCCCGTCTTTACGGGCTGTCTGCGAAATTCCCATTACAAATTTCCGCTACTGCCGGGCTCGTGCGCGGCGCTATAATCGCTTCCCCCGAAGCATTGATCGCTTGTCAGCGAAAACTGACGTCACGGCAACTGTTTCGCTATACAAGCAAGTTGAACACTGGCATATTATTGAGATACGAATAGCACGGCCGTTCGTTTCAGAACAAACCTACTTTAGGAGACACAATGCGTCATACCAAACTCGCGCTCGCCATGTTGACGGCGGCCGTGCTGGCTGCTTGCGGCGGTACCAGCCCAAGCGGCGGCGACCAAACGCAGAAACTGACTTTCACCCAGCAAGTTTCCTTCGGCGATAGCCTGTCCGACGTCGGCACCTACGCGGTCGGCGCGGTCAAGCAGGCCGGCGGCGGCAAGTTCACCATCAACGGCGACGGCACCGCGAAGAATCCTGAACTGAACGGCAAGATCTGGGTCGAGTTCCTGGCCGCCGAACTGAAACTGCCGGCGCCGTGCGCCGCTCAGACCGGCCTGATCGGCAATGCCGCGCAAGGCTTCTCGGTCCCGATCGTCCAGAACCTCACCTGCTTCAACTACGCCCAGGGCGGTTCGCGCGTGACCAACCCGGTCGGCCCGGGCAACCCGGCCACCGGCTCGCCGATCGGCGAAACCACCGTGCCGCTGGTGACCCAGGTCGCCAACCACCTGGCCCGCAGCGGCAACAAGTTCAGCGGCACCGAACTGGTCACCGTGCTGTCCGGCGGTAACGACGTCCTGATGCAGCTGAGCACCCTGTCGGCCCAGGCGACCGCCGCCGGCAACACCGCCGGCGCGCAGACCTTCGCCACCTCGCTGACCATGCAGCTGGCCGCCGGCGCGACCAACCCGCAGACCGCCGCCCAGGCGATCGGCGCGGCCATCGCCACCGAGAGCGCGCGTCCGGGCAACACCAGCCAGACCATCGTCGCCGCAGCCGTGGGCGCCGCCGCCCGCCAGCCGGGCAACGCCGCCGTGGCGCAAGCATCCGTGTACGGCCCGATGGTGACCAAGGCCCAGGCCGACGCAACCGCCGCCGGCGCCAAGGCCGGCGCCGACTACGCGGCCGCCAACGGTCCGAAGCTGGTCCAGGAACTGGGCGCCGCCGGCGCGCAGATGGCTGCACTGGTCAAGAACGAGATCCTGGCCAAGGGCGCCAAGTACGTGATCGTCGCCAACCTGCCGGACGTCGCCAGCACCCCGGCCGGCAAATCGAAGACGGCCGATATCCAGGCCCTCATCACCGCGATGATCAACGCCTTCAACACCCAGCTGAAGGGCGGCCTGGGCGGCGAAGACCCGCGCGTCCTGTACGTCGACCTGTACGCCGTCAGCAACGACCAGGTGAAGAATCCCGGCCCGTACGGCCTGACCAACGTGACTACCCCGGCATGCGGCCCGAACGCGCTGGGCACCACGTCCCTGATCTGCACCAACGCCAACACGGTGGCCGGTGACGTCAGCCACTACATGTTCGCCGACGACATCCACCCGACGCCGTTCGAGAACAACCTGATCGCACGCCTCGTCCTCAAGGAGATGGCGGTCAAGGGCTGGCTGTAAGAGTGCCACGGCCCGCCCCCGGGGCGGGCCCACATAACAATCAGGAGAAAACATGAAAGTACGTTTCAACAGTGTCGTCAAAGTGCTGGGCGTGGCCGCCGCGCTGGCCTGCGCCTCGACGGCATCGGCCCAGTCGGCCGGCCAGATCACGGCGAAATTCGGCCTCAACCAGCTGACCCCGAAGGTCGAGAGCGGCGACATCAGCGCGCCGGCCCTGCCGGGCTCGAAAGGTGATGTCGACAGCGACATCCAGCCGGTGATCGTCCTCGCCTACGGCCTGACCGACAACATCTCGCTCGAGACCGCCCTCGGCACGCCGTACAAGCACAAGATCTATGGCGCGGGCGCGATTGCAGGCACCGGCCAGCTCGGCACCGTGGAAGCGCTGCCGGCGACCCTGTTCGCCCAGTACCGCTTCGGCGCACCGACGTCGACCTTCCGTCCCTTCGTGGGCCTGGGCGCGACCTATGCCTACTTCATGAAGGAACGCGGCTCGGCCAAGATGACCGCCGTGACCAACCCGGGCCGCGGCGTGCCGACCACCTTCAGCATCGACAACAAGTTTACCTACACCCTGCAGACCGGCGTGGCGGTGAACTTCAACGAGAAGTGGTTCGCCGACGTGACCCTCAACAAGGCCCGCCTGCGCACCGACGTGCACTTCTCGACCGGCCAGACCCAGCACATGAAGCTGGATCCGGTCTCGGTGATCCTGGCCGTCGGCTACAAGTTCTGAACAGCGTTTCGCTTCTTTCGAAGGCCCGCCTTGTGCGGGCCTTTTTCTTTATATGTCGAAAACAGTCTTGCGCGGCGCGCTGTGAATCGCCGGGCAGCGGAGCCCTACAATCCTTGCAAGCCCTACCCAACAAGGATCACGACATGCATCACTCCACCGCCCCCGACATTTCGCCCGGCATGGTGCGCCTGCTGGCCATCTCCGCCGGCCTGATCGTCGCCAGTCTCTATTATTCCCAGACCCTGGTCGGCCCGATCAGCGCCGCCACCGGCCTCTCGCTCGAGACGGCGGGCCTGATCGTCACGCTGACCCAGATCGGCTACGCTCTCGGCCTGGTCTTCATCGTGCCGCTCGGCGACCTGCTGGAAAACCGCCGCCTGGTCTTCGTCGCCCTGCTGGCCACCAGCGCCGCCCTGGCCCTCGCGGCATTGAGCAGCAGCGCCTGGATGTTCCTCGCCGCTTCGCTCGGCATTGGCCTTGGTTCCGTCGCGGCGCAGGTGCTGGTGCCGTTTGCCGCCCACCTGTCGCGCGAGGAAACGCGCGGCTACAACGTGGGCAAGGTGGTCAGCGGCCTGCTGCTCGGGATCATGGTGGCGCGTCCCGCCGCCAGCCTGATCGCCGACCATGGCGGCTGGCACCTGGTCTTCGGCCTCGCGTCCTGTGCAATCCTGGTGCTGGCCTTTGTCTTGCGCAGCAGGCTGCCGCAGCGCGTGCCCGCGCACCAGCTGGGCTACGGCCGCCTGATCGGCTCCCTGTGGACCCTGTTCGCAACCACGCCCGTGCTGCGCCGCCGCGCCGCCTACCAGGCGGGCCTGTTCGGATCGTTCAGCCTGTTCTGGACCGTCACGCCGCTGGTGCTCGCAAGCCCGCACTTTCACCTGTCGCAGACCGGAATCGCGATCTTCGCCCTGGTCGGCATGGCCGGCGCCATCGCCTCGCCGGTGGCGGGACGGCTGGCGGACCAGGGCCATACCTTGACCGCAACCGCCGTCGCGCTGGCGCTGGGTGTGATCGGCTTTGCGTTGCCGCTGTACGAGCCGGCTTCGCGGATGCTTTCCATCGGCATCCTGGTGGTGGCTTCGATCGTGCTGGACATGGCGGTGGCCGCCAACCTGGTGCTCGGCCAGCGCGCCATCTTCACGCTCGGCGCGGAGGTACGCAGCCGCCTGAACGGCATCTATTTCGCGCTGATCTTCAGCGGCGGCGCGCTGGGCTCCGCAATGGGCGGCTGGGTCTATGCCCACCACGGCTGGCATGGCGCGCTGCTGGCCGGCATGGCCTTCCCGCTGGCTGGCCTGGTCTACTGGTTCAGCGAGATCGCCGGCCGCCCGGCTGCTTTCGGCAAGGCCTGAGGGCGGACTTCAGCGCATGCCGGCGCGCGCCAGGTGCTCCGCCAGCAGTTCGACGAAGGCGCGGATCTTCTGCGATCCGCGCCGGTTTTCCTGGTACACGGCATACATGGCCACGTCCATCGGTCCCGGATTGACGTCGTAGTCGTCCAGCACCTGCACCAGCCGGCCTTCGCGCAGGTCGGCGTGCACCACCCACTGCGCCAGCATGGCCACGCCCAGGCCGGCGATGGCGGCCTGGCGCAGCACATCGGCATTGTCCGCCTGGACCACGCCCCGGATCGGGATCTCTTCGATCGCCGCGTTGGCGTCATCCTTGGGGCGCAGGCGCCAGCTGCGGCGGTTGTCGGTGAAGCTGAACTGCAGGCAGTCGTGGCGCGCCAGCTCGGACGGCTCGCGCGGCGCGCCATGGCGCTTGAGGTAGGCGGGACTGGCGCACAGCACCCGCTCGTGCGCGGCAAGGCGGCGCGCCACCAGGCGGCTGTCCGGATCGATGCTGCCGATGCGGACCGCCACGTCGATCGACTCGTCGGCCAGGCTCACCGTCGCATTGCTCAGGCACAGGTCCAGGGTCAGGCGCGGATGGCGCACCCGCAGGTCAGGCAGGATCGGCGCGATGTACTGCGCGGCGAAGGCCGGCGGGGCCGCGACCCGCAGCATTCCCTTGACCTCGTCGCCGCGCTCGCTCACCGCATCGTCGGCGGCCTCGAGCTGTTCGAGGATGCGCTGCGCGTCCGCATGGTAGCCGCGTCCCGCTTCGGTCAGCGTGACGCTGCGGGTCGAGCGGTTCAGCAGGGCCACGCCAAGACGCTCTTCCAGGGCGTCGATCACGCGCGTGACCGAGGAGGTGGCGACGCCGAGCTGGCGCGCGGCGCTGGAGAAGCCGCCGGTGGTGGCGACGGTGCAGAAGGTCTTGAGTTCGGCGAAGCGGTCCATGGGATCCTGGCTAGGTACAGGCAGCCCATCTTTTCACACAGCGCGCGATGTGACAAGATGGCGCGTCCCTATCATAGGAACGGATTCTTCATGAGAAGACTGGCATGGGCATTGGCCGCCGCCATCGCAGGTGGGGTGCTTTTCACTTGGATAGCCGGCTCGACCCTCATCGCTGTCAACCAATATCCGCTGGCGGCGCCGGATGCGACGCTGCGCACCGTGACGCTGGCGACCAGCAATGGTCAGCCGGTCGAGGGCTGGCTGCTGCCCGGTGCGGGCAAGGGCGCGCTGCTGCTCCTGCACGGCATCCGGGCCGACCGCACGCAGATGCTGGCGCGCTCCCGCTTCCTGCAAGCCGCGGGCTATACCGTGCTGCTGATCGACCTGCCCGGGCACGGCGCCAGCCCAGCGCCCGCCATCACCTTCGGCCTGCGCGAAGGTGTGGCCGTGAAAGCGGCGCTGGACTACCTGCGCCGGGACGACCCGCGCCGACGCGTGGGCATCATCGGCGTATCGCTGGGCGCGGCATCCTATGTACTGTGCGCGGACTGTCCGCCTGCGGACGCGGTTATCCTGGAGTCGATGTATCCGACCATCGAAGATGCGGTGCTTGACCGCCTGCACATGCGGGTCGGCGTGCTGGCGCCTGCGCTGTCGCCGCTATTGCTTGCACAACTACCGCTGCGGCTCGATATCGATCCAGCGCAGCTGCGGCCAATCGCGCGCATGCCGGCCCTGGGGGCACCGGTCCTCATCGTATCGGGAGACGCCGACCTCCACACGACGATCGCCGAGACCCGGCGCATTTTTGATGCCGCGAAAAGCGAGAAGGCGCTATGGGAAGTGCCCGGGGCGGCGCATGTGGATTTACATCGCTTCGCGCCTGCCGAGTACGAGCGGCGCGTTCTCGACTTCCTGGGACGGCATTTGTAGGGTGTCTCGTGGGCCGGATCATCGTGCAAACGCGCCATCACGGCGTCACCACAATGAAAAAAGCCCGCGCAAGCGCGGGCTGAAGGTCACACCAGAGAAAAGATCAGAACTTGTAGCGCAGGCCGGCCAGGTACTCACGGCCGGTGACGTTGTTCACCACCACGCTGTTGCGGGCGCGGCTGATGAACTGGTCGCTCGGTTCGTTGGTCAGGTTGATGCCTTCCAGCGTGAACTCGAGGCGCTCGTTCCACTTGTACGAGAGCGACAGGTCCACGTTGAAGGTCTCGTTCTTGCCCTCGACGTCGTTGTTGTTCTGGCCCGGCACCCGGGTCAGGAAGGACGAACGCTTGGCGCCGGAGACGCGCGCGCTGAACTTGCCGTCGTCATAGTAGAAGGTGGCGTTCCAGGATTTCGGCGACAGGTTCAGCAGGTCGTCGACGATGCGCTCGCTGCTGGTGGCCGATACCGCGTACTCGATCTTCGAGCTGACCTTGGTGTAGTTCAGCACCGTGCCGAAGTTCCTGCCCCAGCCCGGGAGGAAGGTGAAGGGCTGCTGGTAGTTGATCTCGAAGCCTTTCAGTTTACCGCCGTCGGTATTGATCGGGGCGGTCACCTGGAACACCTCTTCGCCGGTGAAGTTCGCCGGCAGCAGCGACAGCGGCAGGCCGGTCTCGCGGAACGGCATGTTGTTGCGCAGCGACTGGATGTAGGTGTCGATGTTCTTCTGGAACAGGCCCAGGCCCACGAAGGCGTTCTTGCCGAAGTAGTACTCGAAGCTCGAATCGAAGGTCTTCGCGCGGAAGGGTTTCAGCAGCGGGTTGCCGGTGTTGATGGTCAGGGTGCCGGTGGTCGAGATGGTGCCGCCCGGCGACAGGAAGCCCAGCTGCGGACGGGTCATCACCTTGGCCGCGCCGAAACGCACGATGAAGTCCCGGGTCAGGTTGGCCGCGATGTTAAACGAGGGCAGGGTGTCCTTGTAGTCGTGGTTGACCTGCACCGCGGTGCCGCCGCCCGCCGCCTGGTAGCCGATCGCTTCCAGTTCGGTCTTCACGTGGCGCACGCCGAAGTTGCCGCGTACCGGGATGTCCCACAGGTCGACCTTGAACTCGCCCATCAGGTAGAAGCCGTCGTCGCGTTCGGTGACGGTGCGGTTGTTGCCGCGCGCATTGCCGTTGGTGATCGAGGACAGGGTGAAGTCGCCCGGACCGCCGGCGGGGCCGGCCTTGATGCAGTTGCAGTAGATGTCGTAGGCGGCCGCGATGGCGGACAGGTTCGGGATCACCCAGCCGCTCACGTTGCCCTGGCCGAAGCCGGTCACGGTCGTGCTCAGGCCCGCGCTGCCGGCGGGCGGGGCGAAGATCGTGTCGTTCTGGTTCACGCGGCGGAATTCATACGTGTCCGACTCGTACTTCTTGCGGTTGATGCCGCCCTTGAAGGTCAGCTTGTCGCTGGCTTCCCAGGCCAGGTCGAACTGGCCGACGTCGTTGACGTTGGTCGCGCCCTGCGGACGGATGCGGATCTCGCTGGTGGTGGTGTTCGGCACCGTGGTCGGCTGTGCGCCGCTCGCTACCCGCGGCACGCCGACGATGCCGAGCGCGCCGTTGGCGGCCATCGGGTCGAAGGGGTAGCCGATGATGGCGGCGCGGGCGTCCTGGCGGAAATCCAGGGTGTAGCCGTTGACGTTGAGCGCATCCAGGGTGACGGTGGTCTGCACCGGGTTGCGGAACTTCGAATTGGCGCGGCCGACCTTGGCGCTCATGCTCCAGCTGTCGTTGAACTTGTGCTCGAGGGTCAGGGTCGGCTGGGTGAAGGTGGTATTCAGCTCGTCGTAGCGCGACTCGGCGCGCACGTCCACGCCGTTGTACTTGCCGTAGAGGAGGGCGCCGTTGGGCGCGTACTGGGCCTCGACCACGCTGGTCTGCGGCTTGCCGCCCTGGCTGGCGCTGCGGCTGAAGGAGATCGCTTCCAGGAAGTCTTCCTGGCGGGTCGCGTCCAGCTTCGAGTACAGCATGTCGAAGGTGAGCAGGGTGCCGCGTTGCGGACGCCATTGCACCGAGGCCGTCAGGCCCAGGCGGTCCTGGTCGTGGGTCAGGCGGCCGTAGCGCGGCAGGCGCGGGTGGAAGTTGTTCGGGTTGCTGGCCGCGTTGTAGGCGTCCGTGGCAGCTTGCGATGCGGGCAGGCGCGGCACGCCTTGCGCGGCCGGGCCGCAGGTGGTGGCGGTGGAGTTCGCCGGGTTCGCCGCCACGCCCTGCGGTGCGCACCAGCCGCCCGAGGACGGGCCGTTGTCCCAGCGGACGGTACTGAAGCCGTCTTCCAGCACGCGGCGCTTCGAGAAGGCGCCCGAGACCAGCACGCCCAGGGTGCGGTCCATGAAGGTGTTCGACAGCATGAAGGCCACGCGCGGGTCGACCTTCTCGGAGCCGTCGTTGTACTTGCCCTTGGCCGCGATGGTGGCGTTGAAGCCTTTCAGGTCGAAGGGACGCAGGGTCTGCAGGTCGACGGTGGCGCCGAGCGAGCCTTCGTCGACGTCGGCCGAGGAGCTCTTGCGCACGGTGAGGGAGCTGAACAGCTCGGAAGCGAAGACGTTGAAGTCGAAGCCGCGGCCGCGGTTGGTGCCGCCAGAGCTGTCGGTGCCGCCGGTGGTGGCGAGGCCCTCGATGCCGTTGATGCGCACGCGGGTGAAGTCCTGGCCCAGGCCGCGCACCGTGATGTTGCGGCCTTCGCCGGCGTCGCGGTCGATTACCACGCCCGGCACGCGCTGCAGCGACTCGGCCAGGTTCGTGTCGGGGAACTTGCCCATGTCCTCGGCCTTGATGACGTCGACGATGCCGTTGTCCTGGCGCTTGGCGTTCAGGGCGCTCTCGAGCGAGGCGCGCAGGCCGCTCACCTGCACGGTCTGGATCTGCTGGGGAGCGTCCGCATTCTGGGCGAATGCGGGGCCGACGGAAAGGATCGAAACCGAGGCGGTGCCGAGCAGGCACGCGGTGAGTTTGCGCAAGACTACACGCTGCGAACGTTGTTTCATGCTGTCTCCATGCGTTTTTATCAGGGCTTGCCTGCCACTGTGGCGTTGTATTTATCTGGTCAGGCCGGTTTGTGGATTCTAGACCAAATTTTGCCATTTTGGTCAGACCACTCCAAAATAAATACGAGGATTGGTCTGACCTGCTCTGAAGACTGCTTGCTGCCTATTACTTAAGAGAGAGTCGTGTTGTATTTCTTACCCGCAATGGTTACGTTCTCGAGCGTGACTGCGGTGGCGTTGTGCAGGAACCAGGGCTGGGCGCCGTTTTTCGGGGTGCCGAAATCGGAGTCGCTGATGCGCACCCGGGTGATCGGCGGGATCGCAACGCCGGCAGGGCCGTTGTAGCTCGAGGCCACGGGACCCAGCAGCACGAAGGCCTGGTAGCAGGAGAAGCGGCCGTCCTTCGTCTGCACGTCCTTCGTGCGCACGCCGCGGATGTCGATGTCCGAGACCTGCGGCGGACGGGTGCGCACCGCGTCGTCGCCCGGCACGTAGTCGCAGTCGATGGTGACGATGGCGCCGGCGGTCGAGGCGACCTGCTGGGTGATTTCCTTCGCGCCTTCGAGCGGCTTGTACCAGGACGGCTCGATCTGCACGCCGTTCGGAATCGTCACGTCGCGTACGTAGAGGTGGCGCAGGAAGCCGCCGCGGTTCATGTTCGTCTTCAGGCGGATCGCCGTGTTCAGCGGATCCTTCGCCCAGTGGACGTTGCGGAACTCCAGCTGGCGCGCGTAGACGTGCTCGATGCCGCCCGCCATCTCGCTGCCCAGGGTCACGCCGCCGTGGCCGCTGTTCATGATGCAGCGCTGGATCACGATGTTGCGGGTCGGGCCGAACTGGGTGTCGAGGTTCTTGCCGGCCTTGATCGCGATGCAGTCGTCGCCGTTGTTGAAGGTGCATTCCTCGACCAGTACGCCGTCGCAGGCTTCCGGGTCGAAGCCGTCGCTGTTTGGCCCCAGGCTTTCCATGTTCACGCCGCGGATCGCCAGGTCGCGGCAGTTCACCGGATGGTGCAGCCAGAACGGCGCCGCGTTCACCTGGTAGCCCTGCATCAGGACTTTCGTGCAGCCGATGAATTCGATCATGCAGGGACGCAGGAAGTGGCCGCGGCCGAATACGCGCCTGGCGACCGGCACTTTGGCTTCCGACAGGGCCGGCAGGTAGCGCGAGTCGGTCTGCCAGCCTTCGCCCTCGATCAGCGCACGCTGTGCCTGGGGCAGGTTCGGGGCGACCTGCGCCAGCGGCGCGTTCACCGGGTTCGGCGCGATCTCGGTGCGGATGCGCGCCGGCTTGCCGCGGCCTTTCCAGTCCCACCAGCACTCGTCCTTCTTGTGCTCGAAGGGCACGCCGCCCTGGCCGTTCAGGATGCTGGTCCAGTCGGCGCCGGTGAGCGCGATATTGGTCTGGTTGTAGGCATACACCATGGGCGAGTAGTTGAGGACATCGTTGCCCTGCCAGCGCGACAGGGTCAGCTTGCCGTTGGCGCCGCAATCGAACTCGCCATGGCGTGCATAGTGTTCCGGGTTGGCGGAGAAATGCACGCGCGCGCCGGCGGCCAGGTGCACGTGCACGTTCGACAGCAGCACGATCGGGCCGGCGCAGTACCAGTCGCCGGCCGGGATCACGACACGGCCGCCGCCCTTGGCGTTGCAGGCCTTGATCGCCTGCGTGATGGCGGGGTGGGCGTCGGGCGAATCGGGGGCGGGCGTTTGCAGGGTGCCGTTGACGAGCGAGGCGGTCTGCCCGCGGGTTGCGACCATGGAGCAGGGCTGGGCGCCGTAGGCCGTGATCGGGAAGTCTTCTTCGCGGAAGCGCTGCGGCGTGGCGAAGCGCGCGACGATGTCGTCGGCGCGCTTCCACGGATCGTCGCCTGCGGTGCTGCCGGACTGGGTGGCGCAGCCCGCGCCGCCCAGCAGCAGGCCGGCGGCGGGAACGGTGCGCAGGATGGCGCGGCGTCTGGGTTGGAAGTGCATCGTGGCCCCTTTACTGCTGTCGCGCGAGGGTCACGCGCACCGGATTGCCGGCGCGGGCGGCGGCGTCCTGCAGGTACTTCTGCCACTGCGCCAGCGAGGTGATCTCGCCGGCGCGGCTCCAGGCTCCGCCGGCGTAGTAGCGCAGCGGCTTGCCGGACGTCGCCTTGGCGAGGATCAGTTCGTTCAGGTTGTCCTGGGCGAAGCCTTCCGCGCCCGGGATCACGACCGCGGTGCCGAAGGCGTCGTTGCTCTTCTGCTCGACCCACTGCAGCAGCACCGCGCCTTCGCGCTTGACGGTGACGTTCGGATCCTGGTTCTTGTCGCTCGGGTTCTTGTTGAGGCCCACCGCCACGGTGATCGGCTCGTTGCCCTCGTACTGGAAGGTAGAGTCGATGCGGTCCAGCTGATGGCCGGCGTCCACGGTGAAGCGCTTGATCTCGCTGACCTGCTTGCCGGCCGCATCCCAGGCTGCGTAGTGCAGCTCGAAGATCGCGCGCACCGGGCCGTTGGCCAGGACTTTCCACGAGGCGTAGTTCACGCCCGTGTAGAGCTGCTTGCCGTCCCACACGCCGGTGCCGCCGGCGCCGCGCGACTTGCCGACGTTGTACATGTCCATGCCCTCGCCCTCGTCCTTGTGGTAGTGGTCATGGCCCTTGTTGTACCAGCGGTCGACGATCGGGTAGGGCACGCGCTTGAACCACAGGTCCAGGCCACTGGTCACCAGCACTTCCTTGGTCACGCCCGCGGGTGCAGGCGCGGCCAGGGCGGGACCGTAGGTGCGGTGGGCGATCTTGTCGTTCTCCCAGCCGAAGTCGTCGAGGCGTTCCGGCACGTAGCGTGCAAACGCCTTGACCGGGAACACCGGCGCCACGGTGTCGATCTTCTCGACCGTGAAGCTGGCGCTCTTCTCGCCGGCGGCGAAGTTGTGCTGGAAAATCAGCTCGCCGTAGGCGGCGCCCACGCCCTTTGGATCCTTGGCCAGCGGCGCGACGTTGGTCACCTGGTAGGGCAGCACATTGCCCCTGGCGTCCTTCACCGCGATCTTCTGGATCAGGGCGCCCGGCAGGGCGGCGTTGACGTCGCTCCAGGGGATGGCGACGGTTTCAGACGGACGGGCGATGGACAGGTCGTGCTGGACGGTGACGGCCAGCTTCTCGGCGGCATACGCGTTCAGGGATGCGGTCAGTACAGCTGCAAGGATCAAACGTTTCATGTGTTCAGTCGCCTTTCAGTGGTGTTCGCGGTAGTCGGTCTTGCCGCCCTTGGGCATGTAATGATACGTGCGAACCTTGTGCTGGACTTCGAAGGCCGGATTCTTGACCAGCCTGATGATCTCGGCGCCGGCCAGCAGCATCGGGCCATAGCCGTGCAGCGCGTGCACGCTGGTCGGACGGTTGTAGTAATAGACCATGTCGCCGGCCAGCGTGGTGCCGACGCAGGTGCCTTCCACCTCGCCCTTGGCGGTGATGCGGGTGCTCAAGCCTGCCCAGCCGGCCTGCGCGATCGAGCCGTAGGTGG
This sequence comes from Massilia sp. BKSP1R2A-1, assembly GCF_050586525.1. Taxonomy (NCBI): domain Bacteria; kingdom Pseudomonadati; phylum Pseudomonadota; class Betaproteobacteria; order Burkholderiales; family Oxalobacteraceae; genus Massilia; species Massilia sp. BKSP1R2A-1. Next base: position 106,828 of record NZ_JBOBRE010000017.1, read on the forward strand.
TCGGGCTGACCCAGCCCTGGTTGACGGCGTGCGCGATCACGTAGGTGAAGATGGCGCTGGCCGAGGTCTCGAGGTAGGAGTCGTTGCGGTCGATCATCTGGTGCCACAGGCCCGTACCCGACTGCAGTTCGGCGATGCCCTTGATGGACGCGCGCAGCTGGTTCAGCACCTTGTCGTAGCCCGGGTGGTCTTTCGGCAGCACGTCGAGCAGGTCGGACATGGCCAGCACCGCCCAGCCGTTGGCGCGCGCCCAGTAGAAGCGCGGCGCGTCCTGGTGGTTGGCGTGCCAGCCGTGGGTGTACAGGCCCAGCTGCGGATTGAACATGCGGCTCGTCATGCCCATCACGTTGTTGACGGCGTCGTCGAAGTGCTTGCGGTTGCCGGTCATGCGGCCCATCTCGGCCAGGGCCGGGATGCTCATGTACATGTCGTCGGCCCACAGCGAGACTTCCTGTGGACGCTTGCGCGCCATGGTGCCGTCCTCCAGGCGGAACTGCTTGTTGATGACCCAGTCGCTGCAGGCGTCGATCATGGGTTTCAGGTCCGGGCCGACGTTCTTCAGGCGCGCGCGGATCAGGGCGGCGCACATCGAGCCGGAATCGTCCAGCGAGCGCGGATCGAGGAAGCGGGAGAAGCTGTTGGCCCGCTCGAGGTGGAACTTCTGTTCCTGGGCGCGGAAGTAGGGGAGGGTCTGGGAGAAGAACTGGAAGTGGCGCTGGGTCATCGCGGTGAAGCCCTGGTCGCCGGTCGCTTCCGCCGCCTTCAGCAGGCCCGAGTGGACCACGCCCATCTCATAGACCTGGATGCCGTAGTCGCCCGCGCTGGGCTCGAAGATCGCATCGGCATTCGGCGTCTTCAGGTCGAAGATCTGGTCGCCGGTCTTCCGGTTGATGATCCGGGTCGGCGTCGCGCCGTTCATGTAGTCGCGGATCAGCTTCAGCTGGCTTGTCACCTCGGCCACCTGCGGCATTTTATAAGGCACCGGATAGCTGCCCTCGGCCGGGTCCTTCAGGTTCTTGTTGTCCGGGTTGCGGTACTGGCCGCCCTGGGCCAGGGCGGGGCCGCAAGCGAGTGCGCAGCCTAAAAGGGTGGCGAGCGAAGCTGCCAGCATGGTCGTCTTCATATGTCTCCGTCCGGTGTTGTTGTCTGATTACTGCACCACCTGCTTATTGGTCAGGCCATTCTAATTTGGTCGGGCCAAAATCGCAAGGTGGACTAGCCACTGCGAGATGTTGTATGGCATACTGAAAAAGAACCTACCGACCAGGGCAACACATCATGAACCAAGACCTTCCGCGCACCATCCGCATGCAGGCCAGCGACAATGTCGCGATCGTCGCCAACGACGGCGGACTGCCCGCGGGCACCGTCTTCCCCGACGGCCTGACCCTCGTCGAGGGCGTCCCGCAGGGGCACAAGGTGGCGCTGGTCGACTTGCTTGAAGGCGACCCCGTGATCCGCTACGGCGTGACGATCGGCTTTGCCGCCGGCCCGATCCCGCGCGGCAGCTGGGTGTCGGAGCGCGTGCTGCGCATGCCGGCCGCCCGTTCGCTCGACGACCTGCCGATCGGCACCCACGCGGTGACGGCGGCCCGGGACCTGGAAGGCTATACCTTCGAAGGCTACCGCAACAAGGACGGCTCGGTCGGCACCCGCAACATCATGGCGATCACCAGCACCGTGCAGTGCGTCTCGGGCGTGATCGACTACGCGGTCAAGCGCATCAAGGAAGAGCTGCTGCCGCGCTACCCGAACGTCGAGGACATCGTCGCGCTCGAGCACGTGTACGGCTGCGGCGTCGCGATCGACGCGCCGGGCGCCAGCATCCCGATCAACACGATCCGCAACCTGGCCCGCAACCCGAACTTCGGCGACAGCGTGATGGTGGTCAGCCTGGGCTGCGAGAAGCTGCCGCCGGCCCGCCTGTTCCCGGCCGGCGCGATCCCGATCGGGAATGCCGAACCGTCGGTGGTGACCCTGCAGGACCAGAAGCACGTCGGTTTCATGTCGATGATCGACTCGCTCATGGCGACCGCCGAGCAGCACCTGCAGGAACTCAATGCGCGCCGGCGTGTCACCTGCCCGGCGTCGGATCTCGTGGTCGGCGTGCAGTGCGGCGGCAGCGACGCCTTCTCCGGCGTGACCGCCAACCCCGCCGTGGGCTACGCCACCGACCTGATCGTGCGTGCCGGCGGCGCCGTGATGTTCTCCGAGGTCACCGAGGTGCGCGACGGCATCGACCAGCTGACCGCGCGCGCTGCCACCCCGGAAATCGCCCAGGCGATGGTGCGCGAGATGCAATGGTACGACGATTACCTGGTGCGCGGCGGCGTCGACCGCAGCGCCAACACCACGCCCGGCAACAAGAAGGGCGGCCTGTCGAACATCGTGGAAAAAGCCATGGGCTCGATCGTCAAGTCGGGCACCACGGCGATTACCGGCGTGCTCTCGCCGGGCGAGAAGCTGCAGCAGAAGGGCCTGATCTACGCCGCCACCCCGGCCAGCGATTTCATCTGCGGCACCCTGCAGATGGCCGCCGGCATGAACGTGCACATCTTCACCACCGGCCGCGGCACGCCCTACGGCCTGGCTGCCGTCCCGGTCATCAAGGTCGCGACCCGCACCGAACTGGCGAACCGCTGGCACGACCTGATGGACGTGAACGCCGGCCGCATCGCCAGCGGAGAGGCTACTATCGAGGATGTGGGCTGGGAGCTGTTCCGCCTCATCCTCGACGTGGCAAGCGGGCGCAAGACCTGGGCCGAACACTGGAAACTGCATAATGCGCTGGCGCTGTTCAATCCGGCGCCGGTGACCTGACCAAACATATTGTTGTCCGTAGGGTGGTCGGCAGAGCCGACCACCCTACGAGATCAAGGAGCTCTAGCAATGACTGAAGCCGCAAAAGGCAAACCCTTCAAATGCATCCTGCTGACCGGCGCCGCCGGCGGCCTGGGCAAGGTCCTGCGCGACCGCATCAAGCCCTGGGCCGAGGTGGTGCGCCTGTCCGACGTGGCCGACATGGGCGAAGCGCGCGAGGGCGAGGAAATCGTCCAGTGCGACCTGGCCGACAAGGAAGCCGTGATCAAACTGCTGGAAGGCGTCGACGCCGTCCTGCACTTCGGCGGCATCTCGACCGAGAAGCCTTTCGAGCCGATCATGCAGGCCAACATCCTGGGCGTGGCCAACCTCTACGAGGCGCTGCACAAGGCCGGCACCCGGCGCGTGGTGTTCGCCAGCTCGAACCACGCGATCGGCTACCACCATGTCAACACGGTGCTCGACGCGAACTCGCCGACCCGCCCGGACAGCTACTACGGCCTGTCGAAGGTCTTCGGCGAGCAGATCGCGCGCTACTACTTCGACCGCTTCGGCATCGAGACCGTCTGCATCCGCATCGGCTCGAGCTTCCCGGAGCCGGCCAACAAGCGCATGATGAGCACCTGGTTCTCCTACGACGATCTCACCGAGATGCTGCGCTGCTCGCTGTTCGCGCCGCGCGTGGGCCACACCATCATCTACGGCGTGTCGGACAACGACAGCGTCTGGTGGGACAACCGCCTGGCCTCGCACCTGGGCTACAAGCCGAAGGACAGCTCCTCGAAATTCGCCCACCTGTTCCCGGACACCTCGGCATTCCCGGACAAGGACGACGTCACCACCATGTACCAGGGCGGCAAGTTCCTGCTCGACGGCCCGCAATACTGAGCGCCGATGCCGACTCCCGTGCTGGAACGCCTCACCCTGCGCAACGACCGCCTGGTGGCGGAAGTGCTGCCGCAGGTGGGAGGCGGACTGGCGCGGCTCGACTGGCTGCGCGGCGAAGAGCGGGTGCCGCTCCTGCGCGGCCTGCCCGAGGACTTCCCCGGCATGCCGCTCCCTGGCCAGCTGGCCTGCTTCCCCCTCCTGCCGTGGTCGAACCGGATGTCGCCCACGGGCTTCGCATTCGAGGGCACTCAGTACGTGCCCCTGCCGAACCGCGAAGGCGAGCCTTGCCCGATCCACGGCGACGGCTGGCAGCAGCGCTGGCGCGTCGCGGCCCACCATGACACCTCCCTGACCCTGAGCCTGGACCGCTGGGACGCCGCGCCCTTCGCCTATACGGCCGAACTGCGCTACACCCTGGCTGACGATGCGCTGCTGATTGAACTCGGCGTGCGCAATGCGGGCCGCAGCGCGCTGCCCTTCGGCCTGGGCCTGCATCCCTGGATGCCGGATCCGCAAGGCGCGCGCTTGCAGGCGGGTGCGCGCAGCGTGTGGATGGCCGGCCCGGACAAGCTTCCGCTGGCGCGCCAGGACATTCCGCTTCCATGGCGGTTCGACAATCCATCGTCCCTGCCGCAGGATGGCGTCGATAATGTGTTCGAAGGCTGGCACGGCGATGCGCGCATCGCCTGGCCGGGGCGCGGCGTGGCGCTCGGGGTGGCGGCCGACATGGACTATTTCATTCTCTATGTGCCGCAGGGGCGCGACGTGTTCTGTTTCGAACCCGTCGACCATCCGGTCAATGCGCACAACCTGCCGGGCCAGCCCGGCCTGACGGTGCTGGCCCCTGGCGCCACGCTGCGCCGGCGCTGCGTGTTCCGCGGGGAAGCACTATGAAGCTTTTCATCTCCGGCTTGTTCCTTGTCCTGCTTGCTACGGGCGCCTGGGGGCAGACGCCCTACAACGCGGAGACGACCTACCGCAAGCTGGTCCGCGACTATCCCTTCATCCGCATCGCGGGCAGCGAAGCGCCGGCATCGGTCCAGGTGCGCAAGGACCTCGTCTATCTGCAGCACCCCGGCATCGCCCTCGGCCTCGATCTCTACCTGCCGCAGCCCGGCGCTAAGCCCGGCGCGAAGCCGGCGCCGCTCGTGATCCTCGTGCACGGCGGCGGCTGGGCCAGCGGCGACCGCACCGGCATGGCGCCGCTGGCGGCGCGCCTGGCCGCGCGCGGTTTCGCCGCCGCCACCGTCAGCTACCGCCTGTCGGGACAGGCCCGGTATCCGGCGGCCATCACCGACGTCAGGGAATCCGTGCGCTGGCTGCGCGACAATGCGGCCGGCTTCGGCATCGACCCGGCGCGTGTCGCCATCTCGGGCGCCTCGGCGGGCGGGCAGATCGCCTCGCTGGCGGGAATGCTGGAGCCGCAGGCGATCCGCGCCGTGATCAACATCGACGGATTGTCGGACTTCACCACCGAGGAAGCGCGCAGGCACGAGGACGATCCGAACAAGAAGCCCTCGGCGGCGGGCGCCTGGTTCGGCGGGCGCTATTCGGAAAAGGAAGCATCGTGGCGCGCGGCCTCGCCGATCACCCACGTGGGCAAGGACAGCCCGCCGCTGCTCTTCATCATCAGCGGCGTGCCGCGCTTCTCGGTGGGACGCGAGGCGATGGCGGCGAAGCTGGCCTCCTTCGGCATCGCAAGCGACACGGTCGCGCTGCCCGGCTCCCCGCATTCCTTCTGGCTGTTCGACCCCTGGGTGGAGCCGACCGTGGACGCGATGGACGCTTTCCTGCGGCGCACGCTGCGCGCTCTGCCGTAGGTGGCCGGCGTCGCCGGCCACCTACGAGTAGTTACTGCGCTGCGCCGCCTGAACGTACACGATACCAGGCGAGCCCGATCAGCTCATACGTCGCATACCAGGAGCGCCGCATGCCTTCGGCGCTGGGCACCCATGCGTTGATGCTGGTGGCCCTTCCGCCGAGGAAGAGGGTGGGCGCGTCGACGACGTCCATTCCCGCGCGCCTGAAGGCGGCATTCGAACGCGCCATGTGCATCGCGTCGGTCACCAGGAGGATGCGCGTGATGCCCTGCGCGCGCAGCATGGCGGCGCTGAAGGCCGCGTTCTCGGCGGTGTCGCGCGAGCGTTCCTCGACCCATGCAACCGGGACGCCGAAGTCCTCGCGCAGCGCGGTCGCCATCGCGTCGCCGAAGGAATAGTCGAGGTCATTGCCGAGGGGCTTGCCGGCGAAGCCGCCGCTGACGAGGATGGGCAGGCCGGTCGCCCGCTGCAGGTGGGCCGCATAGCGCAGGCGCGCCAGGGCCACGTAGTCGGGGATGTCGCGGCCGCCGTATTCGGGCGCCTCGCGCACCTGGCCGGCGGCGAGGACCACGATGGCCTGGGCGCCGGCCTGCTTCGGCGCGGTCAAGGGGGTGGTCATGTTCTCCAGCGGCGTCACCAGCAAGTCCGCCACCGCCGTCATGCTCAGGAGGGTGAGCAGGGCGAAGCCGGCGCCCGCGACGACGCGGCCGGCGCGCGGCCGCCAGCGCCGGACGACAAGGCCGAGCACGACCAGCAGGAAGAGGTTGGAAGGCGGCAGGATCAGGCTGCGCGGGATCGCGTTGATCAGGTCAAGCATGGGTGTCGTAGTCGATGTGGGCCGCCAGCTCGTCCGGCGTCCCCTTGGGGAAGGAAGTTTTCAGGTGATCTAGGAAGGCGGACACGCGCGCGCTCAGCAGGCGGCGCGACGGGTACAGGGCCCATAGTGCGATCTCGGGCGAGTCCGCATCGCCCCAATGCGCCAGCCTGCCTTCGGCCAGGTCGCGGCTGACGAGGGAAACGGGCAGGCGGCCGGCGCCCACTCCCATGCGTACGGCGTCGCGCACCATGATGAGCGAGGACAGGGACAGCCTTGGGTCGGCCGCGATGGCGGGTGCATCCTTCAGTTTCCATATCGTGGCGCCGGCGCCGTCGCGCACGACCGCAGGAACAGGCGCGCCGTCTGCGGGACGGGCCAGCGCCGGACTTGCAACCACGACCAGGCGGTCGCGCAGGAAGATCCGTCCCACCAGGGTCTCGTCGGGATCCGGATTGACCCGCAGGACCAGGTCGTAGCCTTCCTCGACCATGTCCACGACCCGGTCTTCGGTCGTGACTTCCAGCTTTACTTCCGGATGCTTCAGGGAGAAGCCGGCGGCGAGCCGGCCCATGGCGGTCTGCGCGAACAGCAGCGGCGCACTGATGCGCAGGCGTCCGCGAGGCTGTTCCCCGCCGGAGGCAATGCTTGCCGCGGTCTCGTCGATCTCGGTGAGCAGCACCGACGTGCGCGCGTGCAGCGCCCTCCCTTCCTCGGTGAGTTTCAGGTTGCGCGCGCCGCGCTCGAACAGGCGCAGGTCGAGACTGCGTTCCAGTTCCGCGACGCGGCGGGACAGGGTTGCCTTCGGACGGCCGGACAAACGCGCGGCCCGGCCGAAGCCGCCATGCCTGGCCACGAGGTTGAAGTCGACGAGTGCAAGAAGATCCATATGTTTCACCCATGAGACGGTGTGTCCAAGTATAAGGGCTATCGGTCCGCCTGTGGGATCAATACCATGGACTCACCTTTTCAACCACCACAGGAGAACACCATGACCATGCTCGTTACCGGCGCAACCGGCCAGATCGGCCGCCAGGTCGTCCAGCAACTCGTCCAGCGCGGCGCCAAGGTGCGCGCACTGGTGCGCAATCCGGCGAAAGCCGACTTCGCCCCGGGCGTCGACGTCGTGCAAGGCGACCTGCTCGACCCCGACTCCCTGCGCAACGCTTACCAGGGCGTATCCACCCTGTTCCTGCTCAATGCCGTCGCACCGGACGAATTTACCCAAGCCCTCGTCGCGCTGAACCTGGCGAAGGAGGCCGGCATCGAGCGCCTGGTCTACCTCTCTGTCATCCACAGCGACCGTTACCTCAACGTGCCGCACTTCGCCGGCAAGTACGGGGTCGAACGCGTGATCGAAGACCTGGGCTTCAGCGCCACCATCCTGCGTCCCGCCTACTTCATGGAGAACGATGCGACCGTGCTGGACGTGGTGCGTGAATACGGCGTCTATCCGATGCCGATCGGCGGCAAGGGCCTGGCAATGATCGCGACAAGCGACATCGCCGAGATCGCGGCCGTCGCGCTGCTCCATCGTGAGGAAGCGAGCCGCCCCATGCCGCTCGAGCGCTACAACCTGGTCGGTCCGGACTCCCTGACGGGCGAGGACGTTGCCCGGATCTGGGCCGAGGTCCTGGGACGCCCGGTCGCCTACGGTGGCGACGACACCGCTGCCTTCGAACAGAACCTGCGCCGCTTCATGCCTGGCTGGATGGCCTACGACATGGGCCTGATGGCAGCGCGTTTCCTCAGCGAGGGCATGGCCCCCGAAGCAGGAGACGTCGGGCGCCTGACCGCGCTGCTGGGCCGTCCGCTGCGCAGCTACCGGGAATTTGCGGCGTCCATCGCCTGAAAGGAGAGCCATCATGATCTATTCGACCGCCACCGTCCCTGTGAATCCCGCGGGCGACACTCCCTTGACCCGCGAGCAGGCGTGGGCCGGCCTTATGCTGAAGGCGCGTGACGCGCGTCTCTTCCTGCCCCAGGGCTTGTGCACCCGCTGCGACGTGGTCGAGGAGAGTACGACCCACTTCGTGCGCGAAGCGACCATCGGCGGCGCCGACCTGCGCGAGATCGTCGTCTTCGAGCCAGGCTACAAGGTCAGCTTCTTCCAGGCCGGCGGCCCCCGCGAAGGCGTCATCGTCAATGAGCTGTTCGAGGACGAGGAGGGAAGCCTGCAGCTGCGCTTCTACTGCTACCTCGGCCTGCGCGGCAGGGCGCCGGGCGGGCCGGAAGAACAGGCCGAGCAGGCCATGATGGACAGCGACAAGGGTTATCGCGCGGCGTTGCTGTCGACCCTGGAGCGCACCCGCGCGCTGCTGGCCGAAGGACGGCTTGCCTGACGGCGGCGTGCATGCGGTGGGTTTCCGGCTGCCGGTCAGGATTTCACGGTATGCTTGCGGATCAACGGGGAGACAGGAATGAAGCGAACACTGCTTGCTGTTGCAGCCGCCGCGCTGCTGCTTGCCGGCCAGGCCGGCGCACAAGGACTGGCCGGACGGGTGGCGCCGCCGGAAAACGAAGTCATCGCCATCTTCGAGCAGGCCGGCATGCGCGAGGTCAGGCCGCATGTCCTGACGCCTGCGGAGCGCATCCGGATCGACGCGGCGCTGGCCGCACTGCCGTCCCTGCACCGTGGCATCCTGGAGAAAAAGCTGCGGCGCCTGAGTTTCGTCGACGGCATTCCCGGACATGGCACCGGCCTGACCTCGAAAGTCGGGGATTCCGGCCAATTCGACATCACGCTGCGCGCCAGCCTGCTGGCGGAATCCCTCGGCGATTTCCTGAGCACGAAGGAGCGCCGTCTCTTCGGGGCCGATGGATCGGGGCGCATCGTCACCGTGGAGGCAAGCGGCATGGATGCCCTGGGCTATGTACTGCTGCACGAGGCGAGCCATGTGGTCGACTCGGCCCTTGGGCTCAGCACGGCGCCGGGCAGCCCTTTCGTCTCCGGTATCTGGGAGGATCGCACGGTCCTGGCGCCAAGCCTGTCCGGTTCGCCCGCGGCCACGACGCCATTCAGGCGCGCGCCCCCGGTTCCGCTCGCCCGTGCCGACGAAGTCTACGATGCGCTGGCGCGCACGCCTTTCGTGAGCCTGTATGCGACGGCGGCGGCGCCGGAAGACGTGGCGGAACTCATGACCTGGCACGACATCGCACGGCGCGGCGGCGCGCTGGTGATCACGCTCAGCGACGCCGCCGGCAAGCAGATCAGGCGCTACGAGCCGCTGGCCTTCCCGGCCGTGAAGGCCAGGATGGAGCGGGTCGGCCGGCTGCTGCGCGAAGCGGGCTGACTCAGGCCTGCAGGGTCGTATTGAACACCTTGCCCGCGATGGTCACGTTGCGCAGGACGACGTTCTTCACGTTGAAGGTGTAGATCGGCTGCGCCGCATTGACCGGCGTGCCGAAGTCGCAGTCGCTGATGGTGACGTCGCGGATCGGCAGGATCTCCACCGGCTTGTCGCCGTTGTAGTCGAAGGCGACGGGGCCGAGCAGCAGCACTGCCTGGTAGCAGGACCGCGGTCCATCGCGGGTTTCGACGTTCCCCACCTTCACGCCCGAGATGTGGATGTGTTCCACCACGGGCGGGCGGGTGCGCACATTGTCGGCGTTGGGCGCGTAATCGCAGTCGAAGGTGATGACGCCTCCGGCGCCCGCCGCCACCGACTTGGGGGGAATCGGTCCGCCGGGAATCGGCGTGTAGAACTGGGGCTTGAGGTTTACGCCATTGGGCATGGTGACGTTGCGCACGTAGAAGTGGCGCAGGAAGCCGCCGCGGTTCATGTTCGTCTTGAGGCGGATCGCGATGTTCAGCGGGTCGCTCGCCCAGTGCGCGTTGCGGAACTCGATGTCCTGCGCATACACGTGCTGGATCCCGCCCGACATCTCGCTGCCCAGCGTGACGCCGCCATGGCCGCTGTTCATCACGCAGTGCTGGATCACCACGTTCTGGGTCGGACCGAACTGGGTGTCGAGGTTCTTGCCGGCCTTGATCGCGATGCAGTCGTCGCCGCTATTGAAGGTGCAGTTCTCCACCAGCACGGTGTCGCAGGCTTCCGGATCGAAGCCGTCGCTGTTCGGCCCGAGGCTGTTCATGTGCACGCCGCGGATCGCGAGCATGCTGCAATTGACCGGATGGTGCTGCCAGAACGGCGACTGGTTCAACTGGTAACCCTGCAGCAGCACGTTCGTGCAGCCGATGAATTCGACCATGCAGGGACGCAGATAATGGCCGCGCCCGAACACGCGCTTCGCCACCGGCACGCCCGCTTCCGACAGGGTCGGGAGGTAGGCCTCGTCCGTGCGCCATTTGTCGTTTTTCCCCTCCATGAGCGCGACCTGGGCATCGCTCAGGCCGGGCGCCACACTCCTGATCGAGGCAGGATTCAAGGGATTGACGGCGGTCTGCGCTTCCTGCTGGCGCGGGCCGGCCTTGCGCTTGCCCTTCCAGTCCCACCAGGTGTCGCCGTTCGCCTGCGGCACGCCGCCCTGGCCGTCGAGGATGCTGGTCCAGTCTTCGCCGGTGAGGGCGATATTGGTCTGGCCGTAGGCGTAGACCATGGGCGAATAGTTGAGAACGTCGTTGCTCTGCCAGCGCGAGATGACGAGTTTTCCGCGCTCGCCGCAGTCGTAGTCGCCGTATTTGGCGAAGTCCTCGGGATCGTTGCTGAAGTAGACGTGGGCGCCCTTGGCGAGGTGCACGTTGACGTTCGACTTCAAGACGATCGGCCCTTTCACCAGCCAGTTACCGGCCGGGATCAGCACGCGCCCGCCGCCGGCCTTGCTGCAGGCCGCGATCGCCGCGGCGATGGCCGCATAGCAGTCGGTGGCGCCGGGCGCCGGCGTGCTGACCTGGGCCGGCTCGTGGTGGGCCGCGAAGCCGCTCACCTGGATCGCGTCGCAGGCCTTGGCGCCATACGCGGTGATCGCGAAGTCGCGCTTCGGGAAGCTGAGCGGCTTCCTGAACTTGTCGATGATGCCCTGGGCGCGGGCCCAGGGATCGTTGTTTGCCGCCGCCAGCGCCGGGGCGCCGACGCCCAGGCCGGCCGCCGAGACCGAAGCGGCGCGCAGCAGTGCGCGGCGTCGTGGGTTGATCTGCTTGATTGCCATGGTGTCTCCGTGCTGTCGTAGGTGCGAAAAAAAGCGCCGGATGGGAGCAGGCCCACCCGGCGCAAGCCACAGTCCAGGAGGGACTTAGAAGGTGTAGTCCGCGCGCACCGTGAAGGTACGGCCGATCGGCTTGGCGACGTTACGTGCGAACACGACGCGCGACGAGAGGCGCTGGTTCGACAGCGGCGGATCCTCGTCGAACAGGTTGTTCACGCCCAGGCCGAGTTTCAGCTGCTTGTTGACCTTGTAGCTGGTCGACAGGTTGTAGACGCGGTACGGCGCGATGCGGTTGAAGAAGGGCTGGCCCGGCTTCTGGGTCGGCAGCGCGTTGGTGTCTTCGTAGCTCGAGGCGTACTGCTGCGTCAGCTGGCCGAAGAAGGAACCGTAGGACCAGTTCACGCGCGCCTGGTGCTTCCACTTGAACACATAGGTGTTCGACGCGGTCGCGCCGGTGGACAGGGCGCCGTTCTTGCCGACGCTGTCGAACCATTCGCCGCCGGATTCGTTCTGGCCTTCGTACTTGTCGGTGTAGCTGCCGTCCAGCGAGAAGCCGAAGCGGCCCCAGCTCGAGGTCGGATACACGTAGTTCAGGCCGATGTCGATACCCTGGGTGCGCAGGCCGCCCATGTTCAGGCGGGTCTTCGTGATGTACTGCAGGGTGCCGTCCGGATTACGCACGAACAGGTCGGCGTACTTCTCGATGTTGTTGAAGATCGTGTCTTCCGAGACCTGGGCGATGGTGCCGGTCATGTCGATCTTCCAGAAGTCGACGGTGGCCACGAAGTTCTTGAACGGCTCGACCACGAAGCCGACCGTGTAGGTCTTCGATTTTTCCGGCTCCAGGTCCGGGTTGGCGCCGGTGAGCGTGGTCAGGCGGGTGTTGCAGACGCGGGTCGGGTCGAGGTTCAGGCCGGCGTAGCGCGGGTCCGTCGTCAGGGTGCCGGTGCCCGTCACGCCCGGGGTGGCGCTCGGGCAGAGCAGCGGGTCGTCCCAGTTCGAGCTCGACGGGGTCAGGGTGCGCTCGCTGCCGTACAGTTCCGGCAGGGTCGGCGCACGGAAGCCTTTGCTCACGGTACCGCGCAGCATCAGCTGCTTCATGGGTTGATAGCGGAAGCTGGCCTTCGGGTTGACGGTGTTGCCGAAGTCGCTGAAGTGGTCGGCGCGCACCGCGAAGTTCAGGTTCAGCTGTTTCGTCACCGGGGCGTCGAGTTCGGCGTACATGCCGGCCACGCGGCGCGAGCCGCTCGGGTTGCGGCCCGGGGTGCCCGAGACCTTGTAGACGACCTCGTTGCCCAGCATGTTCATGTTCTCTTCGAAGGACTCGCGGTGCCAGTCGGCGCCGACCGCCAGGCCCAGGGCGCCGCCGCCGAGGTCCATCAGGGTGCGCGACAGGTTGACGTCGGCGCCGTAGTAGCGCACATCGGCATTCCGGTATTCGAGGCCGTCGGCCGAGATGCTCTCCAGGTAGTCGCGGCCGGCCTGGTCCTGCGGGCCGAAGGGGTTCAGGATGCCCTGCGCGACGCCCGCGTACAGGCCGGGTGTGCGCACGAAGTTGTCGCGGAAGCCGATGTTGCGCTGGCTGTAGGCATAAGAGACGCCGGCGCGATAGTCCCAACCCTTGATTTGTCCTTCGTCCTGCACCACCAGGCGGTGGTTGAGCTGCTCGTCGTGGGTGGTGACCGCGCCGAGTTCGTCCAGGCTCCAGGTCAACGCCAGGTCTTCGCCGTTCAGGCCAGCCACGGCCGGCACGCCGCCGCTCCCGCCCGGATACCACTTGCTGGCCTTGGTGATCATCAGCGGCTTGCGCGAGGCGGTCAGGCGGTCGTAGTCGGTGCTGGCGCCGAAAGGCTGCGGCGCGTCCGAGGCGTCGATATAGGACTTCGACAGGTTCAGTTCGATGCTCAGGATGCCGCCGTCGCCGTGGGCCAGGCTGGCCTTGGTGAAGATGGTGGCCTGCTGGGCTTCCGGCAGCAGTTCCGGATAGTAGGTCGGATCGGTGATGCAGGTCTTGCCGCCGTTGGCATTGGTGCGGGTCGACGGGATCGTGGTCTGGACCGCGTACGGGGTCACGCAGCCGGCCGCGAAATAGGGATTGCCGGTGATGTTGGCCGACTTGCCGTTGCGGTAGATGGTGAAGTTCGCAGGCGAAGCCGCACCGCCCGAGGTGTTCGGGGTGAAGGGCGTGCCGCCCAGTTGCGCGATCTTGGCCGGGTCGGTGATGTTCGGGCGGTCGCGCTGCAGCAGCGAATCGCGGCGCTGGACGTCGACGGCGGTATAGATGTTCCAGCCCTCGACCGCCAGGTCGCCCTTGCCGGCCACGAAGCCCGCGCGGCGCTGGGCGCCGCCGCCGGATTGTTCCGGCTGCACGGTGCTGGCGCTGGCGGTCACGCCGGTGATCGAGCGCTTGGTGATGAAGTTGACCACGCCGGCGATCGCGTCGGTGCCGTACAGTGCCGAGGCGCCGTCGCGCAGCACCTCGACACGCTCGATGGCGGCCATCGGGATCACGTCGACGTTGACCGAGCTGTCGCCCAGCGCTTCGTTGGCCAGGCGGCGGCCGTTGAGCAGGACCAGGGTGCGGTTGGTGTTCAGGCCGCGCATATTGATCATGGTGCCGCTGCCGCCACCGCCGACCGGCTCGTTGGTCGAGGCCACGGTCAGGGCCACGGCGACTTCCGACATCGTGGTCAGGCCGCGGTTGAGCAGCTCTTCGGCCTTGATGGTGGTGAGGGGGAGGGCGTTCTCGCTGGCGATGCGCTTGATCGAGGAGCCGGTGACTTCGACACGCTGCATCGGCGCTTCCTGCGCCTGGGCGGTGTTCATCAAGGCCATGACCGCGACAGAGACTGCCGACAGAAGGAAGCGCGGTTGGGCCATGCGCGGCCCGGTGATTCGGTTCTGGTGTTTCACTGTGTCTCCTGCTTTGTTTTCGTCAAGCGCGCCCAGGGTCCTCCCGGATCACGCGGGGTGGCGACGATTCTACTTTGGTCTGACCGCTTTCGCAATCTGGACTTGCCAGTTATTTTCTGGTCTGCATGTAAATACAGATTGGTCGGGCCAATTGTGGAAAGCGCAAGATTGCGGACGCGCGCCTGGCGCAGCAGGACCGGTCGCACAGCGAGGAGGGGGGATGGCCGGGCCCTTGCCCGGCCGAGGCGGATCAGCCGCGCGAGAAAGTGCGGGTGACGCGGTCGAGGTGGGCACGCATCGCGGTGCGCGCGCCGGCGACGTCGTGCGAGGCGATGGCGGCGAAGATGTTGCGGTGGTCGAGCAGGGTCTGCTGGCGCAGTTCCTCGGTCTGGAAGTGTTCCTTCAGCTTGTGCCACAGCGAGCCGCGCTGGCTCCACAGGTATTCGATCACGCCGACCATCGCGCTGTTGCCGGTGGCGCGGGCGATCGCCAGGTGGAAGTTGCGGTCGGCCGACTCGTTGCCGGCGCGTTCCTCATGGTGCTGTTCCATCTCTTCGACCGCGCGCAGGATGGCGTCGATGGCCGAGTCGCTGGCGTGCTTGGCGGCCAGCGCCGCCACTTCGACTTCGATCAGTCGGCGCGCGGCCAGCACTTCGAAGGGGCCGGGGCCGGCGGTCGGCACCTCGGCCTGCGGCTTGGCCTGCTCGCTGACGTAGACCCCCGAGCCGCCGCGCACCTCGACCGTGCCGCCCAGTTCGAGGGCGATCAGGGCTTCGCGCAGCGAGGTGCGGCTGACGCCGAGCTTGGTGGCCAGCTCGCGTTCGGCCGGCAGGCGCTCGCCTGGGCGGATGTTCTCCGCGCGGATCAGCTCCTCGATCCTGCTCGACACCACCCGGTACAGCCGTGGTTCGTTGGCGCCGTTTTCGTTCGGCGCAGCGGTTTTCTTCATCGATGGGTCCGTCGTGGATAAATGGTGGCCGATGCCAAACAAGGAATCTTAGTTTGACGCGGGTAATGTTGCAAGTGGACCAACCAATTATATGCGAACGGGCCTGTCACCGCTGGGCTGGGCGCTCAGGATTGTGGCGATACCGTCATCGACAAGGCTGGCGAACAGCGCACCGCGCAGCATGAGGGCGGTGAGTTCACTGGCCATCGTCCATCTCGTCGATCAGCTTGCGCAGTTCCTTGATGTCGGCCTGCGACAGCTTGCGCTGGCTGCCGAAGTGGGCGACCAGCGGCGCGATGCGTCCGCCGAAGAGGCGCTGCACCAGGCTCTCGCTTTCGCGCGCCAGCCAGGCTTCGCGCGGCAGGATGGCGGAGTAGAGGAAGCGCCGCCCGTCCTTCTGCGCGGCGATGGCGCCCTTCTTGAGCAGGCGGTTCAGGAGGGTCTTGACGGTGGCGCTCTGCCAGTGCTGGCTTTCCGAGAGGGCCACGACGACCTGCTCGGCCACCACCGGGCCGGGGGCGCGCCACAGCACTTCCATCACGTGCGACTCGGCGTCGCTGATATTGATTTCGGGCGGTTTCGACATGACGGTACCATTTACAGATGTAATCGGAGTCAATGATTACACCTGTAAACGGTACTGTCAAGCGCGCTTCCTAAGGCTGCGGATTCCAGCCGCGGCCCGCGAATACGGTGGCGCGGCTGGACAGGCGCGCGGCGGCTTCGCGATCGAGCTGGACGCCGCCATAGCTGCGCGGCTGGCCGTCCTCGGTCCTGTTGCCGTATTCGACCCAGCCGCCCTGCAGGGGATTGGGCAGCGGCTTGCGGTACCAGGCGTCCTCCGCGATGTGCGGGCCGACCGTGCACTCGATGAAGGCGACGTTGTCCCAGGTGCTCGGCGTGCCGGGCGAGCGCGCGAACCAGGTAGCGCCGTCCGGCGGCAGGTTGCCCGCGGGGCCCGGGCCGCGCGTGATGCGCGAGCGCAGGAAGACGAAGCCCGGCTCGTCCTTGCCCACGGTGCGCGCCTGCACGATGTAGCCGCCGCTTTCCTTGTTGGCGCTGTCGCCGACGGTGCGCAGCTCGCTTTCCTCGAACAGGGCGGCGCGGTTGTTCCCCCATACGAAGTCGACGTTGCCCTCGATGAGCGAGCGGTAGAACCAGGCGTAGCCGGTCAGCTGCAGGGTGTCCTGTTCGGAGATGAAGTGGGCGTTGCGCACCGAGAGGCGTCCCCGGTCGGTACTGAAGAAGATCGTTTCCGCCTGGGCCGAATGGCCGTCGCTGCGCAGGGTGCTATTGTGCAGGGCGATGTCGCGGATCTCCAGCAGGTCCACGTCCTGGGCCAGGAAGAGGGAGCGGCCGCCCGAGAAGCCCGGTGTGCCGTCCAGCTGCCCAGTGCCCGAACCGGGATTGCGGGTGTCGCTGTTAGCGGCGCGGATGATGGTGCTTTCCCTGCTCTGGCCGCGCAGCGTGACCTTGTCCTTGTCGGCCAGGTAGAGCAGCTCCGGATAGACGCCGTCGCGCACGTTCACCGTCAGCGCCTGCTCGCGCGGCAGGCCCATGGCGAAGTCCAGCGCGCCCTGCACCGTGCGGAAATCGGCGCGGCCGTCGTCGTCCACGGTGATGCTGTCGCCGACCGGCTTGTACGGCGTGGTGCGGAAAGACCAGCGCGCGCCCTTGAATCCATCGGCGCGCACCAGCCGCTCGTCGATCACCGCTTCGTACGCTTCACCGTATGCGAGCAGCTGCGGCAGGCGCACGTAGAGCTCCTTGCCGACCACCTTGACCGGATGCTGGCGCACCAGGCGCTGGCGCGATTGCGGCCCCAGCGCGGTGATGGCTTCCCCGGGACGGACCACGGCGACCAGCAGCCCGTCGCGCTTGCGGTAGACGCGCACGCTGCCTTCACCGCTCAGCACGGGTTCTTTGCCGAACACGAGGCGCAGCGGCGCATCCGGCGGCACGCCGCGCGCGCCGTGCGCCGGGTGGACCTCGGCCGAAGCGGGGAGGGCAGTGCTGGCTGGCGCAGCGAAGGGCGCCTGCACGTCGACCGTGAAGACGGCTTGCGCCCACGGATCGTCGAGGCTCCGTACCATGACGGTGGTGCGGCCGGCCGCGTGCGGTGTCAGGCGCAGGCTGCCATTGCCCGCCTCGACGGAGGCGATGCGCGGATCGGCCGCGTGTGCCTCGACGCCTTGCGCGCCGCCGAGGCGGATCGCTTCCGGCGCGTCGCCGGCCTGCATGGCGATGCGGTCGGCGCCCACGTGCACGGTCACGCGTTCCGGCAGGCCGGCCGGGCCGCTGCGCAGGTCCAGCAAGGTGTTGCCGCCCGCGTCCCAGCTGACCGGCTGCACGGCCGGCATGGCGGCGGCGAGCAGCCAGGTGGCGCGGTCGCCGTCCACCGAGATCGACAAGGAGGGCCCCTTGGCGTTCGGGCCGGTCGCCGGCTCCGCCGCAAAACGCAGCACCACGGGCACGCCGGCCATCGGCGCATTGCGGCGCACCTGCTTGATGCGCCTGATCTCGCCGCCGCGCGACTCCAGCAGCTCGATCTGCAGCACCCGGCCGCCGTCGATCAGCTGCAGGCTCGCGCCCTGCCAGTCGCCGTTCGCGTCCTGGCGCGCGCGCAGCAGGAAGGGCGCGCCCTGGCCCGGCACCAGGCGCGCTTCGGCAAAGCCGTCGCTCTCGCCCTGCAGGACCTGCGGACCGGCGTTCTCGCGCACATGGCGCGGCACCTCGGCGGCCGGCAGGGCGGTGAAGCGGTAAGGCACGCGCCAGCCGACGTCGCCGCCATGGGGACAATCCTGCAAGGCTGCGCCGTTCAGCAGCGAACCGCTGTCCTGGAACACGCCGGCGCTGGAGCCCGGATCGCGCACGACCTGCCTGCAGGCGGTGGCGCCGGCGACGTCGAAGGCGTTGGCGGTCGAGATGATGTGCGAGGCGTGGGCGACGCCGACGCTGTAGCCGTGGGCATAGACCGGATGCTTGCGGTCGCCGGCGTAGTAGTTGTTCAGCAGGTGCACCTGGCCGTAGCGCACGCGCGGGGCGCGTTCGGCGACGTGCTCGAACAGGTTGCCCTTGAGCGTGATGCGCAAATGGCCCTGGTCCCCGCTGGCGCGGTCGCCCGAGCCGATCAGCATGTTCTTCTCGTGCTCGCCGAAACGGTTGTAGCTGACGCTGACGAAATCCGCGCCCCCATTGATGTCGAGGGCGCCGTCGTGGCACTGCTTCAGCTTGCCGTTTTCGACCGGCTGCCTGTCGTCAGTGTCGGGCGCGTCGGTGAAGCTGTTGTGGTCGATCCAGACGTGGTGCGAGCCCGACACCGTGATGCCATCGAAAGAAGAATTCCAGTTGCCCCTGGCGCCGTCCTGCGGATCCCAGCGCGGCCCCACGTCGCAGGGATTGCGGATCGCCAGGTTGCGGATCACGACCTGCTCGGCGTTCGCGACCTGCAGGCTGCCATTGATGAAGCCTGCTCCAGGCGCCACGCCGATCAGGGTGGTGTGCGAAGGGATGCGCACGAGGCCGCGCTGCGCCTGGTCGCCCGTGTTCGCAAAGGCGCGGCCTTCGCTCATGTCGATGACGGCCGCCACGCGCACAATGCGCGCCGGCGCCTGCGCGCCAAGGGCCGCCAGCAATTGGGTACGGTCGCGCACCGTGAACACGTGCTCGGGCCTGGCGAGCGCCCCGCCGCGCGTGCCGCCGTTCTGTGCGGCCCAGCCGTCGGAGGGCGCATGCTGGCGCTCGGTCAGTGCGACCGGGCTGGCTGCGGCCTGGCCGAAGGCGCCGGCCAGCGCCAGTGCGAGGAGGGTGGCGCGCGGCTTCAACGCACACCTCGCATATCGGCTGCCAGTGCAGGCACCTTGCGCGCCAGTTCCTTCGCCATGATGCCGGAAAAGCGTTCGGCGCCCGCCGGTCCCAGGTGGGTGTAGTCGAAATTGGCCCCGGTGCGGGCGAGCTTGTCGGCTTCCTGCGGCCCCATGGCCTGCACGGCGGCCAGCGAGAGGGCATTCAGGTCGACCAGCGGCGTCTTCGTCGCGCGCGCGACGTCGCGCACGGTAGCGGCCCAGGGAGCCAGGTCGTTGTGCACATAGCCGTCCTTGAAGCTGCGCCGGGTGAGCGGCGTCACCAGCACCGGCACGCCGCCCAGCGCGCGCGCTTCTTCCACGTAGCGTTTCATATTGGCGGGGAATTCGGTGACGAAGTCGGTGGAGCGTCCCGGTTTGCCCGGCTGGTCGTTGTGGCCGAACTGGACCAGTACATAGGTCTTGCGAAAGCCCGCGCCGTCGCCCAGCAGCTTCGTGACCTCATCCCAGCGGCCTTCGGCGCGGAAGCTCCCCGAGCTGCGGCCGCCGCGCGCCAGGTTCAGGCAGCTGGTCTCCGGCGTGAAGCGCGCGCACAGGGCGTCGCCGTAGCCGGTGGTGCTGGCCATGGTCGAATCGCCGACCAGGATCACGCGGTCGGGCAGCGCCGGGGCGGCCTGTACGTGGGCGGCCAGCAGCATGGAGAGGAAGGGAAGGGCGAAGCGGGGCATGGGCGGTCTCCTGATGATTCGCCTGATTCTATTTTGGCCTGACCAATTTATCAAGCGGTCAGTCCGGATTGTAAAGACGAGGAAGGAAGAAGATGTCTTGTCATAGGACGTCAGACATCTTGTGATGATATATAATCGTCTTATCCCTTTCTTATCCCTATTTTTCCATGCTCCCCACGCAGCGCAAACCCCGCAATCTTGCCCAGGGTGTCGTCGAACAGATCAGCAGCAGCATCCGCCAGGGACTGCTCAAGCCGGGCGAGAAGCTGCCCACCGAATCGTCGATGATGGCGCAGCATGGCGTGAGCCGCACCGTGGTGCGCGAAGCCATCTCGCACCTGCAGGCGTCGGGCCTGGTGCAGACCCGCCACGGCATCGGCACCTTCGTGCTGGAACCCGCGCCGCAGTCCGGGCTGGGCATCGACGCCGAGAGCATATTGACCCTGCGCGACGTGCTGTCCATCCTCGAGCTGCGCATCGGCGTGGAGACCGAAACCGCGGGCCTGGCCGCCGTGCGCCGCAGCGACGAACAGGTGCAGGAACTGGGCGCCGCGCTCAGCGAGATGATCGACGCCATGTCGGCGGGGCGCTCGGCGGCGGAGGCCGACAAACGCTTCCACCTCCTGATCGCGCAGGCCACCGGCAACCGCTATTTCGCCGACATCCTGGCCCAGCTGGGCAACGCCATCATCCCGCGCGCACGCCTGAACACGGTGGAGCTCGAGCAGGACAAGCCGGCCAATTTCAACGAGCGCGTCAGCCGCGAACACGAGGACATCTACCGCGCCATCGAGCGCCGCGACCCGGAAGCGGCGCGCGCCGCCATGCGCACCCACCTGTCCAACAGCCGTGAACGGCTGGTCGAGGCGCAGCGCCGCCTCGAGTCCATGGTGAATTAAAAAGGCGCTGTCACTGTTCAGTGTGGGTTCGCCGCGCTGAATACACCAAGCGCCGCACCTAACAGCCGCTCGGCCGTT